>JALYLL010000078.1 GCA_030774255.1 Chloroflexota bacterium
ACACCTCCACGAGATTCGTATCTCTTCACGTCTGCGTTCGCAAGATCCGGACCACGTGACCGGGTCGTCGCTAGGCTCTGACCATGAGGACGCGCCTCGTCGCGATGCTTCTCCTGTCGATTGCCGCATGCGGACCTGCGGCGACGGTCCCGGGTGATGCGGCGTCATCGTCGCCGACGCCCCTGCCATCGCCGATGCCGCTTCAACCCTCGCCTTCGGAGCCAGGCCCCCCAACGCCGACGCCGACAGCGAACGTCGGAGGCCCAACTGGATCGGTCGGCCCGCCGGTCCCAGGACCGCTCGCGACGCGGGACATCGCCGGGATGAGCTTCGCGCTGATGACGGGTTCCGCGGATCTGCGCATCGACGCCGCCCTGTCGCGCGAGGACGATGAAGTGGTGGCCGCGACGGTCGCGGCGGACATTCCCGCCGTCGAGAGCGAATTCGAGCGGAGCTTCGCCGCGCGTCCGGTGATCTACGTGTTCGGCAGCAACGAAAGCTACGCCGAGGGCTTCGTGCGGATCTTCGGGTATCCGCGAGCGACCGCGACCTTCGTCGCCGAGAACTCCGTCTCCTTCTTCGAGCCGTCGCTCCGACTCATCGCCGTCAACTGGGAGGCGATCCGCGCGCGGCGTCCCGTGGCGGCGATCCGGCACGAGCTCACCCATCTGCTGACGCTCGACGCGTGCTCTCCCCGCTGCGACCTCGTGCCCGCGTGGCTCAACGAAGGACAAGCGCGGCTCGCGGAGGCCCTCGTGCCCGGCGGCGAGTGGCGGCTGCTGCGCGTTCGATACGAGGCGGCGTCGATGGCCGTGACGGGCACGGTGCTGCCGCTCAACACGCTCGTCTCGCAGCTGTCGTGGAACGCGCTCACCGACTGGGCCGGATATTTCAAGTACCAGCAAGCTGCGCGCGCGGTCGAGCTTCTACGCGAGGACGTCGGCGGGACAGCGCCGATCGCGCGTGTCTATGAGCGCCTTCGACGTGGCCAGAATCTCGCGCAGGCGTACGCCGCGCTCACCGGTCGATCGTTCGACGATTTCGTTGGAGGTCTGCCCGAACGCATGCGCACAGCGGTCCCGGCGGGTCAGGGGCTCATTGTGGTCGCGCCGACCAGCTATTTGGTCTACGGGCTCCCGCCGGCATCCACGATCACGATCACAGTGAGCGGCCCGCGCGGGAGCGAGAGCTCACCCATGGTGGTCTCCCCATTCGGATCGAACTTCGACGGCATTGCCCCGACGCGCCCACGCGGGGGCTACACGATCAGCGCACAAACCGAAAGTGGAGTGTTCACTGTGAAAGTGCGAAAGCTGGAGCCAGGTACGCCAGAAGACCTGCGGTAACTGCAGCCCGGCGTGGGCGTTCCTCGAGCGAGCGGCCCCTAGCGAGCGGTACATCGCGATCCCACGAGGGGCCGAGCGAGAGGGACGTCCGCGGTGGGCGTCCACGAGGGGCCGAGCGAGAAGGACGCCCGCGGCGGAAGCCGCGGACCACGCGGGATATCACATGCGCGGCGGCGCGGACTCCCCTGTCGCGAGCCAACGCTCCACTTTCGGTATGTAGCGTTTCGGATCTTTGGCGAATCGTTCGAGACATCCGGCGCCGCAGAACGCGTACTCGCGCTCGGGTCGCTCGATGGTGAGCCCCTGCTCGCGCTGCTCGGCGAGGTCCACGATCATGTCGCAGACCGGGTCGAGCATCTTTCCCTCGTTCGCCATTCATCAAAGGTAGCCGAATCCGGCCTGCTCCCCCGAACGGGGTAGCCGAAATCTCCCACCCCGTACGGTGTTCTCAAGAGCCGCGGCGCGGCGCAAAGTTCGGGATGTGGAGCAGGTGGCGGGCGGACCGTGGGATCGAGCAGGCGTGGACCGGGAGACCTGGTACGCCGTCCGCATGATGGCAGTCGCGATCCGTGAGACCGCGCGGCTCCCGATAGACCCGACCGAGAAGAACGAGGCATTGCCCGCGGATCATGAGCGCCTGGGTGAGTACGCCGACCGCCTCGTGTCGGCGGTAGAGGACGGGGATCCCGAGACCGTCGCGATGCTCTTGCGTCGCTCGCGTTCCGCGAGCTAGAGCTCTTCTCCTAGGGCCGGCGACGCCGGCCACCGGTCTGCGGCGAGCTCGTGGCGTCCGTTCGCGCGACCGTGAAGCTCGATCCGTCGCTGGTGATCGTCGAGGGTTGCGCGATCGCCTGACCCTGTCCGTTGATCATCGTGATCGCCTTCGCGCCGAGGGCCGCGACCGACATCGTCTTGCCATCACGGACCGCGCTCGCTCCAATGAACTGCACGGTACCGAACTGGTCGAGCGAGACGAGCCCGCGGCCGACGCTCGGTGCCTCCTGGACCCATTCCGCCGACGAGTTCGACGAGCCGTACTGGACGGTGACGTTGTAGGTGCCGTTGGTCGTGTTGTTCTTCATCGAGATGAGCCAGTCATTCCCGCTCTGCTGCGTGATCGTGACCGTCACGGAGTCGCCCGCGCTCACCGAGAGAGGAACGTTCCGCGAGGACTGCGGGAGCATCTCGATCCACGAGGAGTACTCGACCGTTCCGCTGCCGTCCACCATCGCCTGCGTGCCCGCCTGTAGCAGATCGTTGCTGGTGAGCCCGCCGATCCCCACCCAGGTCGCATCCGCTCCGCTGGAGTTCGCCGAGACCGTCGGCACGGTCCAGGTCGCGGTGACCGACGTGAACGTTCCGCCGTTCGCCGCGTAGCCGGACCAGTTGCTCGAGCTGCTCGTGACGCTCGCGGGAGTGCCGGGCTGCGTGGGTGTGGTGCCTGTGCCCGTGCCGGGGGTGATGATCTGCGTCGTCGGCTGCACGTCCGCGGAGATCTTCCACGCGCCAGCCTGGAGCACGAGGGTGTATTCGTTGCGGTCCGTGCTGTCCGTGACCGAGCCGTCGCTGTAGGTCGTTCGCCATGTTTCGTTCGTGACGGCGTTCGCGGTCGTGCCATTGACGGTGACGTCGACCCACTCGAGCTTGACGAGTGCGATCGATTGGGCGCCGCTCGACTGCAGGCCCTGGTTGGTCTGCACGAGCTCCTGGTAATAGGAGGTGGTCGCGGTCGCCCGCATCAGCGTTGGATCATTGCGGGCGAACGCCTGGACCTGAGCTTCGTTGGCGCGTTGCACCACGTCCTTGACGGCCGCGACCGCAGCCGTGTCGGTCGAGCTCGTATTCGTCTGGACGGCAGGCGCGGCCCGGTCGACGTAGGTCCGCGCGGTCGAGATCAGGTTGGCGAGATCGATGCGTCCGCTGAATGCGGCGAGCGCGAACGCGAGAAGTGCCAGGGCCACGAGCCGGCCTGCCGGGACGCCGCTCTGCTTCCGAACGGGAGGCGGCGGCGGAGCAAGGGGGGTCATCGGCGTGGTGGCGGTTGGATCACCTTCGAACATGGCTATAGCCTCTCTCGCGCGCCTAAGCCAGGCCTAAGAGACGGCTGAGTCGGCGCTAGGAATTTCGTTCCAGGGCGTTAAGACTGCGCCGCCTTCGGCGCCTGCATCGAGCGCACGGCAAGTGCCCCGAGCGCGCCGACAGCCATGAGCACGAGCCAGGCAGGCAAGAGCCAGTCCGGATACACCAGTCCGAGCAGCCGATCGAGCGACCACGAGCCGTTGCCCGCGAGTGCGATCGCGAGTGCTCCGGCCAGGAGCGGGACTGGAAACTCCCACCAAACCTTCCCGCTGCCACTCGATGCCCAGAACCCCTGCGGCCAGTGCGCGACGACCGTCACGACGACAAGGTCGCCGGCCAGGAGTCCGGGGCCGATCGGTCCACCGAGCCCGAGCACGGTCAGGATGCCTCCGCCGGCCTCGCCGAGCACCGAGGCGTACGCCCAGAGCAGGCCCGGCCGGAGACCCATCGAGTTGAACCACCCCGCTACACCGGCGATGGAGCCGCCCTTACCGACGAGACCGAGCTTCAAGAGTCCATGCATCATCACGACTCCGCCGATCACGACCCGGAGAAGCAGAAAGGCTATGTCGAGGTACATGGA
>JALYLL010000079.1 GCA_030774255.1 Chloroflexota bacterium
CCTGCATCCACTTGCGAAGCCGCGCGAGAGTCGCCTCTGGGTACGAGCGGACGAACTGATCGCCGATCGCGAACGGACCGAGGCTCTTGCGCACGTACTCCTCGTGATCGCGCAGGGCCGGCTCGACTAGGTCGAGGAGCGGCTCGGCCCACTCCGGCGTCCGCGTCCGCGCGGCGTACTTCGCCGCGACGACGACCGCGCGGCGCAGGCGGCTGTCGGGACCGCTCACCCACTCGCGTAGGAGCGGGATCGTGTCCGACCACGCCTCGGTCAGCACGTGTCCCAGGAGGGCCGCGGCGGTCTCGCGTACGGCCCAGTCATCTTCGCGCGCGAGGCGGTATCCCATCCGCGCAAGCTCGCGGTGATGGGTCCGCGCGAGCGGCCACGCGATGAGCGCGGCGAGCTCCTTGTCCACGCGCCGCGGATGGGCCAGGAGGCGCTCTGCCCAGTCGAGGCGCACCCGTGGCGCGGGGCCGATGCGATCGACCGCCTTCACGGCGATGTCGTAGCCGTCTTTTCGCACCCAGCCGTTCACGCCCGACTTGTGGAGCGCGTCGGACGCGCCGAGCGGGTCGCCGGCTTCGAGCGAACGTTCGAACCGCAGGACCCACGCGGTCGAGGTCGCAGTTGTGTCGGTCGCGGTCACGCTCGTCCGACGAAGCGCGCGATTCGTTCGCACGCTTCTTCGATCTTCTCGAGGCTCGTCGCGTAGCAGGCGCGCACGTGCCCTCGGCCCCGCTCGCCGAACGCGCTGCCGGGGACGGTGACGACCTTTTCGTCGAGCAGGAGCCGCTCCGCGAACTGCTCGTCGTCCATTCCGGTCGAGGTGATGTTCGGGAAGCAGTAGAACGCGCCGCGCGGCTCGAAGCAGTGCAGGCCGAGGTCGTTGAAGCGCTTCAGCATGACCTTCCGGCGCCGGTCGTACTCGCCAACCATTCGCAGCACCTCGTCTTCGCCGGTGCGGAGCGCTTCGAGCGCCGCGTACTGCGCGGCCGTGGGTACGCACATCACGGTGTACTGGTGGATCTTCATCATCTGCTCGATGACCTCGGCCGGCGCGCATGCGTAGCCGACGCGCCATCCGGTCATGGCGTATGACTTCGAGAATCCGGCGAGGTAGACAGTACGGTCGCGCATGCCCGGGAACTCGATGATCGAGCGATGCTGGACGCCGTACACGAGCCGGTCGTAGATCTCGTCCGCGTAGATCAAAAGGTCATGCTCTTCGGCCAGCCTCGCGAGCCCTCTCAGGTCGTCCTCGGTCAGCACCGCGCCGGTCGGGTTGCTCGGGAAGCCGAGCAGGATCGCCCGCGTGCGCGGCGTGATCGCGCGCTCGACGTCCTCGGGCCGTAGCCGGAACTCGTGCTCCTCCTCCGTCGGCACCGGCACCGGCACGCCGCCGGCCAGGACGATGCCGGGCACGTAGGCGACGTACGAAGGGTCCGCGATGATCACTTCGTCGCCGTCGTTGAGCGTCGCACGCAGTGCAAGATCGACCGCCTCGGATACACCAACGGTGACGAGGATCTCGGTGGCGGGGTCGTACCGGACGCCGCGAAGCTTCGCGGTGTGGTCGCTGATGGCCTCGCGCAGCGGGAGGATGCCGTAGTTGGACGTGTACTTCGTGTTGCCGTCCGTGATGGACCGGATCGCCGCCACGCGGAAGCGCTCCGGCGTGACGAAGTCCGGCTCGCCAACGCCGAGCGAGATCACTCCTTCACTGCCCGAGACCAGATCGAAGAAGCGCCGGATCCCGCTCGCCGGAATGCGCTCGACCTTCGCGTTCGTGAGCGAACGGCGAGTGGCTTTCATGCGGCTTTCTCCTTCGGTCGTTCGAGATGGTGCGGGGTCGCGCGCTCGTACGCCGCGGCGACGCGGAACATCGTGCGCTCCTGATACGAGTTCGCGATCACCTGCAGGCCGACGGGCAATCCCTCGCTGAGGCCGCACGGCACCGAAATGCCCGGCAGCCCGGAGATGTTGACGGGCAGCGTGAAGATGTCGTTCAGGTACATCGAGAGTGGATCGTTCACCTTCGCGCCGATCGGGAACGCCACCGTGGGCGATGTCGGCGTCACCAGCGCATCGACCTTCTCGAACACTTTGTCGTACTCGTCCTTGATGAGCGTGCGGACCTTCTGCGCCTTTACGTAGTACGCATCGTAGTAGCCGGCGGAGAGTGCGTAGGTGCCGAGGATCATCCGACGCTTCACCTCGGGGCCGAACCCCTGGCCGCGCGTGCGGCGGTACGTCTCGAGCAGGTCGGGACCCTCGACGCGCAGCCCGTAGCGGATCCCGTCGTAACGCGCGAGATTCGAGGATGCCTCCGCCGGCTGGATGATGTAGTAGACGGCGAGGCCATGATCGGTGAGCGAGAGCGAGACCTCCTCGAGTTTCGCGCCCTCGCCCTCGAGGACCTTCAGCGCGTCGCGCACGGCGCGCTCGACTCCGGGCTCCATGCCCTTCACGGAGAAGTATTCCTTCGGCACGCCGAGCCGCATGCCCTTTACACCCTTGTCGAGATCGTGGCGGAGATCGTCGTTCGGAAAGTCGGTGACCATCGTCGCGTCGTTCGGGTCTTTGCCGAAGATCGCCTCGCAGACGATCGCGACGTCCTCGACCGTGTTCGCGAAAGGACCGACCTGATCGAGCGACGATGCGAACGCGACGACACCCCACCTGGGCACGCGCCCGTACGTGGGCTTCATCCCGACGACGCCGGTGAGCGCCGCGGGCTGGCGGATCGAACCGCCGGTGTCGGTGCCAAGCGCGAAGAGGACCTCGCCGGCCGCGACCGCGACGGCGGATCCGCCGGAGGAGCCGCCGGGGACGCGGTCCGCCGACCACGGGTTCTTCACCGGGCCGAACGCGGAGTTCTCGTTCGAGCTCCCCATCGCAAACTCATCGAGATTCGTCTTTCCCACCATGACCGCGCCTTGTGCGTCGAGCCGTTCGACGACGGTGGCCGAATACGCCGGGATGTATCCCTCCAGGATGCGCGAGCCGGCGGTCGTCGGAATCTTCTTCGTCCCGATGATGTCCTTGCACGCCCACGGGATGCCGGTAAGGAGCGGCGCGTCGCCGACGCTAAGCCGCGCATCGGCCGCGCGCGCCTGCGTGCGCGCGTGGTCATCGGAGAGGTGCAGCCACGCGTTGTTGCGATCGGCATGCGACCGGTCGAGCGCGAGCTCGGCAAGCTCGAGCGCACTCACTTTGCGAGCGCGCAGGAGGTCGCCCGCCTCGCCGATCGAGCGCGGCATATCGGTCACGGTCGCTCTTGCTCAATCTCGCGGGTGCGCCGCGGAGAGATGCCTGCGGCAGCGTCGATTCGCTCGTCGGGGCAAAGCCGTTCCTCGCTCATGGTCGTTCCTCCAACACTTGCTGCACGCGGAAGAACTCGCCGTCGCGACCGCCTTTCGGCGCGTTCGCGAGAGCATCGTCCCGCGAGAGTCCCGGACGGATCTCGTCCTCCCGCATCACGTTCGAGACGGGCAGGACAGACGCGGTCGGCGACACCTTTTCGGTATCGACCAGAGACAGTCGCGCGACCGCTTGGAGCACCACCGAGAGCTGCCCGGTGAACCGCTCCACCTCATCCTGAGTCAGAGCGATTCGGGCAAGTCCAGCGGCCTTTTCGACGACGGAACGATCGATGGCCATTCCCGAAGTCTAAGTTCCGGCAAAGCGCGCGACGAGCCGCGAACCGAACAACAGTGCACCCACGACGAGCGACGCGAACGCGCCGAGGAGAACACACGCCGCGGCCACGTCCTTCGCAGCCTTCGCCGAGGGATTCGCCTCCGGTGACGCGAGGCTAACGGCAAGCTCGAGCGCGGTGTTCATCCATTCGAGCGCCAGGACGATGACGATCGTGAGCACGAGCACCGCCCACTCGACGGCGCTGAGGCCGAGCCACGCCGCGAGCAACACCGCGGCGATCCCGACGGCGATCTCGATCCGCGCGTTGCGTTGCGTGCGAAGGATGTACGCCACGCCCTCGAACGCGTAGGCGAACGACCGAAAGAGCATCCGCGTAGTCTGCGGCGGCAGGAGGAGAGCCGTGTCCGAGGCCGTTCTGGCCATCGCAATGGCCGCCGCTTGGGTGTTTCTGTACGTGATCATCGGCGGGCGGTGGCCGAAACCCTTCCTGAGCGGTCCTCTCACGAGCGGGATGCTGCGGCGAGCCGGGATCGCGACGGTTCTGTTGACCGCCATCTTCTTGGCAGGGGCGATCGCCGGGCTCTGGACGCTCCCGCC
>JALYLL010000080.1 GCA_030774255.1 Chloroflexota bacterium
CTTCGTCCGTTTTCTGATCGTCCGAACCCGGATCGATCGAGACGTGCTGCTCGGATTCGGTGCGGCGAGCGCGATCGGCGGACTCGTCGGTGCGGCGCTGCAGGCGGTCGTGCAGAGCTCGGCGCTCAGCGTCATCTTCGGCCTGCTCCTCGTCTTCGCGGGGATCGGGAGCCTGACGGGCTTCGCGCAGCGCATGCGGTTCTCAGGCCGGCGCTCGGCCCTCGTCGGCGGCGCGCTGTCGGGACTTCTCGGTGGGCTCGTCGGAAATCAGGGTGGGATCCGCGCCGCGGCGCTTCTCGGGTTCGACGTTGAGAGGGAAGCCTTCGTTGCGACGGGGACCGCCGTCGCGCTCATCGTCGACGGAGCGCGCATACCGGTCTATCTGGTTACCGAAGGAGCCGATCTCGCGCCGCACTGGCCGCTCATCGCGCTTCTTGCCGCGGGGGCGATCGTCGGAACGGTGCTTGGCGGTTGGACGCTTCGGCGAATGAGCGAGACGGTCTTCCGTCGAGTCGTCGGAGTGTTGCTGCTGGTCCTCGGCGCTTACACGCTTGCGAGGGTGGTGTAGCGGACCGCCGCCACACGACGGCGGCCCGCAACTTTCCTAGAAGCAGCCGGACTGGATGCCGTGATCCGTTTGACGATTTGCGTTCGCGCCGTGAGGGCAGTTCGCGCTCACGCCGAGCAACGACGAAGTCTGCCCGTTCGTGTAGTTGCCATTCGCGCCCGGGAAACCGAAAGTGGTCGAGTCGAACGTACCGGGTGGTGCGAAGCCCCACGTCTCAGGCAAACCGGGGATCCCTAGGCTCGGCAGCCAGACCCAGTTGCCCTTGATGAGAGGTCCAGGACCCGTCGGTCCACTCGGTGCGGCGCGGCTTGTGTTGTCGCAGCTATCGGCGAGCGCCGCGCCTGCGGTGATGCCGAGCGACGCGAGGACAACGCACGTCGTAATAAGGAATCTTCTCAAGCTGTTCTCCCCCACGCGATTTCCTCTGACCCTACTCCCTAAATGCGAGTCGCGTCGGTCTTAGCCACTTCCAGCATCTCTCGGACACGCTTGTCGTAGAGCCCGCCGTACCGGCGAAGCATCCGCGACGCCATGAAGTCGAGCACGGGCGCCTTGATTCCGCTCGTCTGCCACGAGATCGCAGTGTCGACCCGTGTCGTCGATGGGCCCTCCGCCTCGATCCGGTCGGTGCGCCAGACCGTTCCAACGAACGGGAAGCCGATCTGCATCGTCATCTCCGTCGGGGCATTGCAGCCGAGGACTTTGAACACGGTCGTCTGGTTCGGTCCGTGAATGCAGTGGTATTCGGCTCCCACGAGCGAGCCTCGCGCCCCGGGCTGGAAGTCGACGCGCGGAACTCCCATCCATATCTGGCGCAGCTTGGGGTCAGTGAAAAACCGGAACACCTCCTCGGGCGTTCCGGGAAAGCGCGCGGTGCTGCGCATCTTCGCCGTGAGTGGGTCGACGGTGGGCGTCGCCTCGCTCCATACGGCGTCGCGAAGCGGCCGCAGATCGAGGTACGACGCATCGACGTCGCCGATGTCGTAGCGCTGCGGCGCCGCGACGAATTCCGCACGCAGGCTCTCCGGCCACGGAGCAAGGGCGATCGCGGTCGAGAGGAGGTACTCGTGGCCCGGAACGGTGTTCTTCAGTAGCCGGTGAACAAGGTTGACGTCGTTGCCGTGGAGCTGGGTACGGCCGGCGACCTGGTAGCGCGAAAAGGATCCCCGATGTACGACGAACTTCAGGCCAAGGTCCTGAACGGTCGCGCATGCTCGGCAAGGGCAGGTAGTAGCCGAGCGGATGTCGCGAAGCCGGTGGTGGAAGACTCTGTATGTCTCGCGGAGCCAATCGGTCACGCCGACGTCGGTGCGCTCGGTGGTGCAGCAGAGTGCGTCGCCCTCGACTTGATCGACCGTCAGCTTTCCCCCGAAGCTGCGGGAGATCGCTTCCATGAGCTCGGCGAGGATCTCCTGGGAGTGGTCCTGCTCGGTAGCGGCCACGAACGCCGTGTAACCCGAGATATCCGCCATGACCAGGAGACCTTCCACCGCCGAGATGGTACGAGCGCGGCCCGCGCTCGGATCGCTGGCTAGGCTCCCTTGAGGCGGAGGCGGAAGCGAGCCCCGCCGCCGCCGTCGATGGGCCGCTCGAATGTGACCGAGCCGCCGTGAGACTCGGCCACGTCCTTCACGATCGAAAGACCCAGCCCCGAGCCCGGAAGATGGCGCGCATCGTTCGAACGCCAGAAGCGGTCGAACACCCGCGGAGCGTCCTCCGCGGCGACGCCGGGACCGTGATCGCGCACGGAGACCTCGCCGTTCGCGACCGCGACGTCGACCGTCGCGCCCGGAGGGCTGTACTTCGCGGCGTTGTCGAGAAGATTCGTGATCGCGCGGGCGACGCGGACCTTGACCCCGTTGATGGACGAGGGTGACGAGGTCACGTTGAAGCGCACCTTCGGGTAGCGGAAGGACACGTCGTCGACGACTTCATGCACGACCTCGTCAAGCTGCAGCTCTTCGAACGGCATCGGCGTCTCCTCGTCGCGCGCGACCTCGATGAGATCGCCGACGAGGGTCGTGAGGCGCTCGATCTGGCTGACGAGGTCACCGAGCAGCTGCTGGCGCTCGATCGGATCGGTCGGCTGCCCACGCTCGAGGAGCTCAAGGTTCGTACGGAGACTGGTGAGTGGGGTGCGCAATTCGTGCGATGCGTCTGCGACAAGCTGGCGCTGCGAACGCAGCGACGTCTCGAGCTGTCCGAGCATGGCATCGAAACTGGTTCCGAGCCGGCTCAGCTCGTCGCGGCCCCGCGCGGCGACCCGACGTGATAGGTCGCGTGTCTTCGTCACGTCCTCAACGGTCGCGGTCAGGCGCTTCACCGGCGCGAGCGCGGCGCGCCCAATGAGCGCCCCGAGGCCGGCTCCCAGGAGGATGGCGCCCGCGGCGAAGGCGATCAGGAGGAGGCGTGTCTGAGCGAGGGCCGCATCGATTCCGGTCAGGGCGAGGTCCTGGACCACCTCGATCGCGCCGCCGCCTTGGATCGGCACCACATACATCGCGAGCCGCGTGTCTTGCGCGTCCGCTGTGGCGAAGAACGCGGTGCGCTTGCCGCTCGCGACGTCCTTGACCTCCTGCAAGACGAGCCCGGTGTTCGGGGTGTCGAAGTCGGTCCTAAAGATGGTGCCGCTGGCGGTGATGATCTGCGCATACATGTCAGGTCTTCCGGTCATGAACTGCGACTGCGGACCGAAACCTCGTCTGCCGTCACCGGGCCCTGGCCCGCCGCGGGCCGCGTTTTGCGCCGCCAGCACGAGGTTGTTCTCCACCTGGTGCATGAGCTGATCCTGCACGACGAAATACATCGCGACGGATGCGCCGATCGCGGCGACCGCAACGGCGGCGGCAGTGAAGAGAGTTACGCGAAGTCGAAAGCTCACGGTTCCTTCATGACATAGCCGACGCCGCGGACGGTTTGGATCACACGAGGTTCGCCGCCCATCTCCAGCTTGCGCCGGAGATAGCCGACGTAGACGTCGAGCGAGTTCGAGTCGGGACCGAAGTCATACCCCCACACACGATCGAAGATCACATCGCGCGGGAGGACCTTCCGCGGGTTGGCCATGAAAAGCTCGAGAAGCGAGTATTCCGTGCGCGTCAGCGGGATCATGCGGTCGCCGCGGTGGCACTCCATCGCATCGCGATCGAGTGCGATGTCCAGGAATTTGAGAACGCCGCGCGCTTTCGCGCCATCGTCGCCGCGACGCCCGAGCGCTCGGATGCGTGCGAGCAGCTCGTCCAGGGCGAACGGCTTCACGAGATAGTCGTCTGCGCCTGCGTCGAGGCCTTCGACTCGGTCGCGGACGGCAGCCCGCGCGGTGAGCATCAGGACTGGGACCTGATTGCCCGACGCCCGAAGGCGGCGGCAGACCTCGACGCCGTCGAGGCCCGGAAGGCCGAGATCGAGGACCACCGCGTCATACGGGTTGCTCATCGCCAGGTCCAGGCCGGCGGGACCCTCGCGCGCCAGGTCCGCCTTGTGGCCGGCGCCGCGGAGCGCGCGCTCGACGGCATCCCGGACCGCCGGCTCGTCTTCGACCAAAAGGACTCGCATTTGTGTCGAGTTTACGAGGGGGTGCGGTAAGAACGGCCTAAGGAACACCGTCCTTAGCGAACTCTTGGATTTCTCTCATGCAACAGACGGCCGCCGACCGTTTCCTAGTGATGACACTTCCTCGGAAAGGGGATCGCGTGAAAGCGATACAACCAGCTAAGGCGCTTCTCGTCGCAGCCGTCATCGGGCTCGGCCTTTCGGGCGGGTTCGCGGCGGCCGCCTTCCTTCCCGGCGGTAGCGCTCCCA
>JALYLL010000081.1 GCA_030774255.1 Chloroflexota bacterium
GTGGGTGCGGGCTTCGGGATCATCGACCGCGCGATAAGGAACACGACGAACGCGACGATGATGAACGTGATCACGGTGTTGATGAACACGCCGTAGTTGATCGTCGCGAGGCCCGCATCCTGCGCGGCCTTGAGGCTCGCGGGGTGCTTGCCCGAGAGGTCGATGAAGAGGTTGTTGAAATCGACTCCTCCGAAGAGCAGCCCGACCGGCGGCAGGAGGATGTCCTTGACCAGCGAGTTGACGACCGCTGCCAGGGCGACGCCGAGAATGAACGCGAGCGCCAACGCGAGCACGTTCGCCTTGAGTAGGAACTGCTTGAACTCGGAGAGCATGAAGGAGCCTCCAGGGCCGGGATGCGCGAACGCAACGGCAGGGCGCGTGCCAGCCTTGTAAGCGGGCAGGCGGCCATCGCGTCTTGACTGGCGGCGGGCGGCCCTGATAGGCTTTTAGCACTCTCGACAGGAGAGTGCTAATTGACCAAGAAACCCGATTCCGCCGATTTTCCGGAGCTCGACCCGCGCGCCCGACAGGTGCTCGGCGCCGTCATACGCGAGTACATCGCGACGGCCCAGCCGGTCGCGTCGACCCAGCTCGTCCGCGGGTACAAGCTCGACGTCTCGCCGGCCACGGTCCGCAACGAGCTCGCCGCGCTCGAGGAGGCGGGCCTGTTGACGCACCCGCACACGTCGGCGGGCCGGGTGCCCACCGACCTCGGCTACCGGTATTTCATCGAGACGCTCATGCCGAGCCCATCGCTCCGCCCGGACGAGCAGGTCACGGTGTCGCACCAGTTCCAGCAGGCGCTTCAGGACACCGCGGCATGGCTGCGGGTCGCGGCGTCGAGCCTCGCGCGCCTTACGGCCGAAGCCTCGATCGTCACGACCGCGGCGAGCAAACGCACGACGCTCCGACACGTCCAGGTCGTGCCCATCCACGAGCGGCGCGTGCTCCTGGTCGCGGTCGTCGACGGGGGCGCCGTGCGCCAGCAGATCCTCGAGCTCGGGACGGCCACCACGGCCGAGCAGCTCCGGACGCTCTCGACCCGGCTGACGGATTCGCTGAGCGGCGCGACGGCGACGAAGGTGCACGAAGCGGTCACGGCCGAGAAGGGCGCCGACGGGGACATCACCGGAGCGCTGGCACGGATCCTCGACGAATACGACACGGTCCGGGCGCACGAGGTCTATGTCGACGGCTTTCAGAACATCCTGGCCAAGCCTGAGTTCGCCGAGAGCGATCGCAGCCGGGCCATGCTGAGCCTCTTCGAGGATCACACGCGGCTCTCGGAAATCCTGCCGCTCGATCTCGGCGACGGCGAGGTGCACATCACGATCGGTCACGAGCACCGGCACGAGTCGCTGCGCGATTGCAGCCTGGTCATCGGCAGCTACGGCGCGAGCCGTGACGTCGTCGGTTTCGTGGGCGTCGTCGGCCCGACGCGTATGGACTACGCGCGCTCGATCGGCGCGGTCCGCTACGTGGGGTCGCTCATGAGCGACCTCGTTCGAGTCATGGAGGGACGCTGATGGACGACAAGATTCGCCGAGCCGAGGAGCTGCTCGAGCAGCGCGCACGCGAGCGCGGGGGAAATGGACACGCGAACGTAGAGACCGAGGGCCCTGGTGGGGAGCAGCAGGTCGCCGCCCAGAGTCCGGAGGACCAGCGGGCGGAGGAGCTCACCAACGATCTGAAACGCATGGCGGCGGACTTCGCCAACTACCGCAAGCGCAACGAGGCGGAGCGCACGGAGTTCGCGAAATTCGCGAAGTCGGATCTCATCTCGAAGATCCTCGACGTGCTCGACGGGTTCGACCGCGCTCTGGCGACAATACCTGAGGAGCTCAAGGGCACCTCGTGGGTCGAGGGAATGTGGCTTCTCGAGCGAAAGCTGCGCGGGATCCTCGAGGTCGAAGGCCTGAAGCCGGTCGACTCGATCGGCGCGCAGTTCGATCCCTACCAGCACGAGGCCGTCGCGCACGTCCCTTCGGATCAGCCGGAGGGAACGGTCATCGCGGAGCACCAGAAGGCGTACCGACTACACGACAAGCTAATTCGTCCGGCGCTCGTCACCGTCTCAAGTGGGAGCGAAGGCAAGGAGAAGAACTGAAATGGCAAAAGTCATTGGCATCGACCTAGGAACCACGAACTCGGCCGTCGCTTACATGGAAGGTGGCGAGCCGACGATCATCCCGAACGCGGAGGGCGGGCGGATCACGCCGTCGGTCGTCGCGTTCACCAAGAACGGGGAGCGTCTGGTCGGCCAGGTCGCGAAGCGGCAGGCGATCACCAACCCCGACAACACCATCTACTCGGTCAAGCGGCTCATGGGTCGGCGATTCACCGATCCCGAGGTCCAGCGGACCATGAAGATGGTCTCGTACAAGATCGAACCCGCCCCGAACGGCGGCGTACTCATCGTCCTCGGCAACGGACAAAAGCTCACGCCGCCCGAGGTCTCGGCGATGATCCTTCAGAAGCTCAAGACCGACTCCGAGGCGTACCTCGGGGAGAAGGTCACGCAGGCGGTTATCACCGTTCCGGCGTACTTCGATGACCAGCAGCGGCAGGCGACCAAAGATGCGGGACAGATCGCCGGTCTCGAGGTCCTGCGAATCATCAACGAGCCCACCGCTGCGGCGCTCGCCTACGGTCTCGACAAGAAGAAGGACGAGCTCGTCGCGGTGTACGACCTCGGCGGCGGCACATTCGACATCTCGGTGCTTCAGCTTGGTGAAGGCGTCTTCGAGGTGAAGGCCACGAATGGCGACACGCACCTTGGCGGTGACGACTTCGACCAGCGGATCATGGAGTGGCTCGTTGAGGAGTTCAAAAAGGATCAGGGCATCGATCTGAAGAACGACCGGATGGCTCTCCAGCGCCTCAAGGAGGCCGCGGAGAAGGCCAAGATTGAGCTCAGCTCGACGCAGCAGACGGAGATCAACCTCCCGTTCATCACCGCGGACCAGTCCGGTCCGAAGCACCTCGTCATCACCCTGACACGGTCGAAGCTCGAGCAGCTCGTCGGAGATCTGGTCGAGAAGACCACCGCGCCGGTGCGCCAGGCGCTGAAGGACGCCGGCGTCACGCCGGATCAGGTCAACGAGGTCGTCCTCGTGGGCGGCCAGACGCGCATGCCGCTCGTCGTCGAGACCGTGAAGAAGCTCTTTGGCGGCAAGCAGCCGAACCAGAGCGTGAACCCCGACGAGGTCGTGGCCGTCGGCGCCGCGATCCAGGCCGGCGTGCTCAAGGGCGAGGTGAAGGACGTCCTTCTCCTCGACGTCACGCCGCTCTCGCTCGGTATCGAGACCCTCGGTGGCGTCGCCACCAAGCTCATCGAGCGGAACACGACGATCCCCACGTCCAAATCACAGGTCTTCACCACCGCGTCCGACGCGCAGACGCAGGTCGAGATCCACGTCACCCAGGGCGAGCGCGAGCTCGCGGGGGACAACAAGAGCCTCGCGCGCTTCATCCTCGACGGGATCGCGCCCGCACCGCGGGGCATTCCGCAGATCGAGGTGACGTTCGACATCGACGCGAACGGCATCGTGAACGTCAAGGCGCGGGACAAGGCCACGGGCCGTGAACAGCACGTCACGATCACGGCGTCGAGCGGCCTTTCCAAGGACGAGGTCCAGCGTCTGGTCAAAGACGCCGAGATGCACGCCGAGGAAGACCGTCGCAACCGCGAGAAGATCGAAGCCCGGAACCAGGGCGACACGATGGCCTACTCCATCGAGAAGACGCTCCAGGATCTCGGCGACAAGGTCCCCGCGGACACCAAGAAGGATGTCGAAGAGAAAATCGCCGCGCTACGCGACGCACTCAAGACGGACGACGTCGAGCGGATCAAGTCCGCGACGGAAGCACTACGGGCTTCCTCGACGAAGATCGGCGAGATCATGTACCAGCAGGAGCAGGCTAAGCAGCAGGCGGAGCAGCCCGGTCAGCCCGGCCAGCCCGGCCAGCCCGGTCAGCCCGGTGCCGAGCAGCCTGAGGGCGAGCCTGCCGGGGCCGGCGCGAAGCGCGACGGTGACACGATCGAAGGCGAGTTCAAGGAGCAGAGCTAGTACGGCGATGGCTCAGAAAACGAAGGCGGCGCGGCGAAAGCCGCGCCGTTTTTGGTTTCGTCCCGGCGCAATTGTCGCGGGGACGCCTGGACGTATGCTGAACGAGCAAGCGTTAGCTAACGAGGATTGGGGGCGTGGGACATGAACAGCAATCTCGTGCGTTTCATATGTCGCGCAACGGTCCACGTCGACGCCAGTCGGAACCCGACGGAAGCCGCCGGAAGCCCCGTCACGATCCACGACGGCGGCTGGGCCTACTGCCCCGGCGGGGCCCAAACCGAGCATGAGTGGGAAGCGATCGAGCCCGTCAGCCTCACGGATCTCAAGCTCATCGCGGTCGGTCGCCCGCGCGAAGCCGCGCCAGAGGACTCGCGAACCTAGGGCTTCACCATCACCACGCCCACCATCCCGTAGGCCTCGTGTTGCGGGAAGTGGCAGATGAACGTCAGCGGCCCGGCTTTGTCGAACGTCAGGGTCGTCGTCTTCACGCTGAAGGCCGGGAGCGAGACCTCGTTCGGACGGTCGCCGTGCACGGCCTCGGTCCCCGCGCGATGACGCGCGTGAAAGGCCTCGTCGCCGATGAGCCATTCGTGGTCGA
>JALYLL010000082.1 GCA_030774255.1 Chloroflexota bacterium
CTGTGCGCGATCGTCACGGTCGCGTCCTCCTTCAACAGCAGGTATGCGGCCGGTCGGCCGACGACCGTGCTGCGTCCGATGACGGTGGCGCGCGCACCGCGCAGGACCACTCCATGGAATTTCAGGAGCTCGACGACGGCCTCCGCGGTCGACGGTACGAAGCGCGGTCGGCCGTCCGCGAGCAGCCCAACGTTGAAAGGGTTCATCCCCTCGACATCCTTCGCGGGAACGATGTGGTCGACGACGTGACCTTCGTCGAGCGCTCCGGGCAGGGGAGTGAGGAGAAGGATCCCGTGGGTTCGTGCGTCGGCGCCCAGTCGCTCGAGCGTCGCGATCAGCTGCCGCTCCGACGTGTCACCAGAGAGCGCGACTTCCTCGACTGCGATAGCGAGCGTCTTGCCGCGGGCCGCGAGGCGTTCCAAATAGGTATTCGCGGCTGGGTCGATCCCGACGGAGACCACTGCCAGGCGAGGGGCGATGCCCGCGGCGTGCAGGGCGGCGCTCCGCTCGCGCGATCGCTCGCCCAGTTTCTCGGCGAGGGGCTTGCCGTGAAGGAGCCGCACGGTGCCGTTCTAGCGTGCGATCCGAGACTCGACGAAGTCCGTGATGCGCCTGCGCTGCTCGTCGCTGCCGTCGACCGCGCGGTCGAGGTGTTCGGAGATCGCCTTCACCTGAGCGGGGTCCTTTACCGACGCGAGATTGATCATCACGTTCAGGGCAGCCCCGCGCAGGGCCGTCTCGGCCATGAGCGCGCCGACGCCGATGTCGCTGGCCGTCATCGGGCTCGCGCTCGCAACGCCCCGCTCGCAGGCGTCGAGCAGCCGCCGCGCCGTCTCGGCGACCTCAAGCGGCACGCGCGATGCGGCCAGGAGCGCGGCCTGCATGCGCTCCTGGCGCTCCTTTTTCTCTTCGTCGGTCTTGCGCGGAAGCTTCATCGCTTCGGCGACGCGCGCGTAGGCGGCGCTGTCGTCGTCAACGAGACGGAGGAAGTCCGCGCGGAGGTTGTCGGTCTCCTCGATGTAGCTGCGCAGCTCATCCGACTTTTCTTTCTTCAGCGTGATCCGAGCGACCATCGTCGCGAGCGCCGCGCCCATCGCGCCCGCGTACGCCGCCGCGCTCCCTCCGCCGGGGACGGGCGCATCGGACGAGAGATCGTCGCTGAATGCGCGGAGTGTCCGTTCAATGAACCGATCAGCCATGCGAATGGGGGCGAAGTGTACGTGCTAGCATCGATCGAAACTTCATACGCGATCCCTTTCATCTAGAGAGGCTGAGGGAACGGCCCGATGACGCCTCGGCAACCGGCGGAGACCCGCTGCGGTGCCAATTCCGTCCCGGTGGGAGTAGGGCCCAGGGAAAGATGTGAGGGTCGACCGAACTGGGAGACCTCTCGTCATAGATAGAAGGAGAGGTCTTTTTTTGACCATACTGGCGAGCCTTCTCAGATCGGGCGAGTTCCTGGTCACGGCGGAGCTCAATCCGCCGAAGAACGCCTCGGCCGGCGTCGTGCGTCGCCGGGCGGAGGCGCTCAGGGGCGTTGTCGATGCGGTGAACGTCACCGACAGCAACCGCGCGATCGTCACGATGGCGGCGATCCCCGCGGCAACCATTGTCCGGAGCGCCGGCCTCGAGCCGATCGTTCAGATGACCGGGCGCGACCGCAACCGCATCGCCCTGCAGGCCGACGTGCTCGGAGCGGCCGCGATCGGCATCGAGAACTTCGTCTTCATGAGCGGAGACGACCCGAAACTGGGAAACCATCCCGATGCGGTGAACGTGAAGGACCTCGACGGCGTCGCGTTGGTCAAGATGGCCGTCGGCATGCGCGACGAGGCGCGTTTCCTGTCGGGGGACGAGATCAAACCGCCGCCGCCGAAGATGGTCATCGGCGCGACGACCTCACCGTTCACGAAACCGATGGAGACCGACCTCAAGAAAACGTTCGACAAGATCGCGGCGGGCGCCGAATTCCTGCAGACGCAGCCGGTCTTCGACCTCGCGACGTTCAGCCGATGGCTCGTCGAGGTGCGTCGCGGCGCCTCGCGGGACGTGCCGATCATCGCGGGTGTCCTCATCCTTCGCTCCGCCGAGCAGGCGGAGCGGCTCTCGAAGGTACCGGGGCTCTCGTTCGGTCCGGAAGCCATCGACCGCATGAAGAAGGCGACCGACGCGGAAGCCGAAGGGGTCGCGATCGCGGTCGAGATGGTGAGGGAGCTGAAGGCTCTTCCAGGCGTGCGCGGCGTGCATCTCTATGCGATCGAATGGCCGGAGGCTGTGGGCCGCGTCGTCGACGCGGCCGGATTGCTTCCCCGGCCGGAAGCGAAGGTGCCGGCATGACGATCAGGACGACGGTGATCGGCGCGTATCCGAAGATCGGCGACGGCCTCGAAGCGCAGGAGCTCCGGCGCGCACTCCACCGCCACGATCGCGGAGAGATCGCCGACGCGGAGCTGGATAAGGTGTTCGACGACGTCACGCGTGCGGCCGTCGCGGAGATCGAAGCCGCCGGGATTGACGTCACCAATGACGGTCAGATCCGCTGGGACGATCTCCTCTCGCCCTTCGCGCGCGTATGGTCGGGAGTCGAGCCAGGCCCGCTCGAGCGTTTTTACGACAACAACACGTACTTCCGGCAACCGGTCGTCGACGGCCGGATCGTGACCGACGGGCGTTCTCTGGTCCGCGATTACACGTTCGCTGCCGGGGTCGCGAAGGCGAAGCTCAAGGCCGCCATCCCTGGGCCGCTCACCTTCGGAACGCTCGCTGCTCGCGATGAGCAGTACGGCTCGCTGGAGGAGCGCGTGCTCGCGATCGCCGACGCGACGGCGAGAGAGATCGCGGGACTGAAGTCGGCCGGCGCCACGATGATCGACATCGAGGACCCGGCGGTCGTCGCATCGCCGAAGCACATCGAGCTCGCGCGCGAGGCATACGCGCGCCTCGCCGACCCAGACCTGGAACTAACGTTGGTGACCTATTTCTTCCCGGCCGATCCGGTGCTCGAGTCGCTCGCGTCCTTCCCGCTCGCCGCGATCGGCATCGACGTACGCAGCCGCGACACGACCGCGTTTGACCGGCTCGACGTATTCCGGACGCAGTCCGTTGTGCTCGGTGTCGTCGACGCGCGGAACACGCGACTCGAGACGGCCGACGAGGTCGCCCGCTACGCGGAGCGCGCGCTCAAGCTCGTGCCGCAAGAACGGCTTGTCCTGGCGCCGACGACGTCGCTTGAATACCTGCCGCGCGACGTCGCTCGCGCGAAGCTGACCGCGCTCGTCGAGGGCGCGCGGCTCGTCGCTGGAGAGAAGGTGCTCGCATGAGTGACAATCTGTTGCTGACGACGACGGTCGGCTCCTTCGGGAAGCCCGAGTACCTGACGAAGGCGCGAGGCCAGGTGGCGCGCGGCAAGCTGGGCGCGCCGGAGCTCGAGGAGCTCGAGCGCAAGGCGACCGCCG
>JALYLL010000083.1 GCA_030774255.1 Chloroflexota bacterium
ATCACCTCGGGCCGCGAGACCTGGAACTCGTAGCCCTCGCGCCGCATCGTCTCGATGAGGATCGCGAGGTGCAATTCTCCGCGGCCGCTCACGACGAGCGTGTCCGCGGAGTCGCTGTCGGCCACGCGGAGCGCGACGTCGCGCTCGAGTTCGGAGTAGAGGCGCTCGCGGAGCTTGCGGCTCGTGACGAACTTTCCCTCACGCCCCGCGAACGGGCTGTTGTTCACGCTGAAGGACATGCGCAGCGTGGGCTCCTCGACGCGAATGGGTGGAAGGGGCCGCGGGTCGGCCGCGTCGGCGATGGTGTCGCCGATCCCCGCCTCGACACCGGCGACCGCGACGATGTCGCCGGCGGCGGCTTCGTCGACCTCCTCGCGCGCGAGGCCATTGAACGTGAAGAGCTGCGTGACCTTGGCCGACGTGATGCCGCCATGATGGTCGATACGCGCGACCGCCTGGCCCTTGCGGAGCGTGCCGCTTTGCAGGCGTCCGACGGCGATGCGCCCGATGTAGTCGTCATATGTGGTGGTGGTCACGAGCAGCTGTGCCGGCGCCGCCGGGTCTACGTCGGGTCCGGGGATCCGGTCGATGATCGCGTCGAACAGCGGCTCGAGCGTCGTCCCGGCGTGACGATGGTCGGCGCTCGCCGTGCCGAGGATGGCGTTCGTGTACAGGGTGGGGAACTCGGCCTGCTCTTCCGTCGCGCCGAGGTCGAGGAAGAGGTCGAAGGTCTCGTTCAGAACGTGGTTCGGGCGGGCCTGCGGCCGGTCGATCTTGTTCACGACCAGGATCGCACGGTGGCCGCGGCGCAGCGCCTGACGAAGGACGAATTTGGTTTGCGGCATCGGGCCGTCGACCGCGTCGACGAGCAGCAACACGCCGTCGACCATGTTCATGATCCGCTCGACCTCGCCGCCGAAGTCGGCGTGGCCCGGCGTGTCGACGATGTTGATCTTTACACCCCGGTAGATGACCGCCGTGTTCTTGGCCATGATCGTGATGCCGCGCTCCCGCTCCAGGGCGTTCGAGTCCATGATCCGCTCTTCCACGTGCTGGTTGTCTCGGAAGATCCGGCTCTGCCGGAGCATCCCGTCAACGAGCGTGGTCTTGCCGTGGTCGACGTGGGCGATGATCGCGACATTACGGATGTCTGTGCGCTGCATCGATCCATTGTCGGGCACAGAGACGCCTCAGAAGTGAGTGTTTCGACTCTAAACGGCGAAAAGAGTGCGCTCGCGCGCGTGTTAGGGCACGTTCACCACGAAGGTGAAGGTGCCGGTCACCGGGCTCGTGGCCGTATTCAGCTTCACGAGCATCTGCGCGCTGTAGATCGAGTCGCCCTCGTTCTGCGAGACACCGGGGAAGAAGAGCTGCGACGTGTAGGTCTTGCCGTTGACGGTGACCTTGAAGTGAATGTGCTCGGTGCGGCCGGGATAGAGGCCCGGGATGACCGTCTCGAGGCGGTACGCACCGTTCGCGTCGGTGAGCTGCCATCCGCGGAGCGTGTAGCCGGAGTTGTCGTAGTTGCCGTTGCCGTCGGCCTGCCAGAAGTCGAGCCTCGCGTTCGCGATCGGCTGGCATGACTGGGACACGACGTATCCGGTCAACGTGAGCGGCGTGCCCGCGACGGTCGCGGTGCGGAGCGTCGTGTTCTGCGGCGGGTTGGCCTTGTAGTACGGACCCTCCGTGAGCTCGACGAGCGCAGCTGCGGGTGCCGTGCATGCGAGCGCCGCATTGGTGGTGGACTGCGTCGCGGTCGCAGTGGTCGCCGTGGCGGCCGAGGTCGTGACGCTCGCGGTCGGCGTCGCGCTCGGCGCCGTCGCCGTCGTCGCCGCGCATCCGGCGATGAAGACCGAGAGGACGGCGGCGGCAATGATTCGCATGTGGGACATCATGCAAGCAACTGCGCTAAGAGCGCTCTAAGTCTTGGATACGAGGGTCATGAGCACCGCGCGGGCTTGCCCTTGGGCGTATCGGGCGGCGGCGGAACGACGTCGAACATCTTGGCGAGCTCGGCCGGCATCACGTGCGACGGCTCCTGGTCGAAGATCGCGGTCGTGCGCTCGAGTGCACGCGCGACGAGTCCACTGCAGATCAGCTGGCCGGCGAATCCGAAGCTGAGCTTCGCGCCGGTGAGCAGCGAGAGCGTGATGCTCACGATCGTCGCCCAGTCGTACCGGCCGCCCACCCAGTGTTCGGCGAAGGCGACCATCTCTCTCCGGTCTTCGTCGGATGCTTCGATGTGGACGACGGTGTACTGGGTCGCCCTGTAGTCCGCGAGCGTGTTTCGCCGGATGCCGGGCCCGAGCGCTTCGATCAGCGCGCCGTCCGCCGAGACGATGAGCGCGGTGTGATTCCAGTAGGTGTACGGCTGGTCCTTCCCAGCGAAACGCAGCCCTTGTCCGAACTGGATGACGCGGCTGAAGAATTCGCCGCCGTGGGTGAGGATGAAGTCGCCGGGCAGCGGGTCGGGGTCGGCCTGCCCCGGCGGGATGTGTTCAAATCTCGCCTTCACGACCGCTCCGATCCGATCCAGCGCAGATAGCGGTCCGCAGATCTCTCGATCGCGACGATCCCTCCCGAGGGCATGACCCGATCCCACCAGCCACCGTACACACGGTCGAATGTGTACGGACGGACGCGATCGACGATGTGACGGATCTCATCCGCGGGGAGGGGAATGAGATTCGGATAGCTCCGCATGAAGCTGACGAAACGAACGTCCGGTACGACCGTGATGGTGTCGCCGACCAGAAGCGCGCCGCGGCCCTCGGCGCCGTCGGCCCAATGCAGCGCCGCGCTGCCCTCGAAGTGACCGCCGCACTGGACGAGCGTGACGCCGGGCGCGAGCTCGCGGGTGCCACGCCAGGTGACGATCGCCGGGTCGTCGCGCTGCACCCATTCGCGGTCCGCGAGCGGGATGTAGATCGGTGCTCCACCGAACGCGCGGCTCCACTCGACCATGGCGCCATAGAAATGCGGATGCGAGAACGCGATGCCGCTGATCCCGCCCCGTGCGCGGATCGCCGTGACGGCGGCATCGTCGATGTAGCCGACGCAGTCCCAGAGGATGTTGCCGCTCGCCGTTCGCAGCAGGAGCGCGCGCTGTCCGATACCGAGCGACGGCGTAACGCCCACGCCGACGAGCCCGGGCTCGAGCTCGCGGAGCTCGATCCGGTGCTCCATGAGCCGAAGCTCCTCCACCGTCGTCCAGGCTTGGCCACCTTGCCGCACGTACTGCCGCTCGTCCTCGCAGATGGGGCAGTGCTTCGGCGGCGCCTCGGTCGGCGGCTGCTGGACCGCGCAGGTCACGCAGATGTACGACCTCATTCGGCGGCCGTCGGCTCGACGAGATCGTCGGCGTTGTCTTGCGGCTCGTTCAAGTTGTAGTCGCGCAAGGGCGTGAAGTAGGTCACCGCGACCGCGAGGAGCGCGGACGCGCCGGCGACCGCGAACGCCGCGGAGGAGCTCGCGATCGCGACGACGAATGACAGGAACGGCGCCGAGAAGCTGTTCGAGATGAGCACGAGCGTGCGGAACGCTCCGTTCGCGCGCCCGCGAATATGGGCCGGCACCTCGCGCTGCCGGGGGACGAACGCGTAGATGATGAAACCCATCCACGCGGTCTCGCGTGCCGCGAAGCCCGCGACGATCCAGCGCCAGTCGCGCGCCAGGGCGGTCAGCGAGACGATGATGCCGGCCGCCGCGGCAGAACCGAGGAGGGTGTGCCCGAGCGGCCGCCCACGCGCGAGGCGCGGCGCGATGAAGCTCGCGAGGACCGTGACCGCGCCGGCGAGCGAGAGCGCGAGGCCGATGGTGACCTCGTCGAGGCCGTTCTCTTCGCGGAGCACATAGAGGACGAGGGTCTGGATGCCCTGCTGGCCGAGGTTCGCGATGAACATGAGAACGAGGAGCCAGCGGAGGATCTTGCTGCGGAACACGAAACGGAAGCCGTCGGCCATTTCGGTCGCGATGTTCTGCGGGGTGATGGCCGTGGTCGGGCGGTGCAAGTCGTAGATCGGCGGCATGAGGAAGAAGACGAAGAGCGTGGGCACGAACGCGAGCGATGCGATGTACATCGCGTTCGCCGTTCCGAACGCCGCGATCGCGAGGCCGCCGATCGTCGGACCGAGGATGCGCGCGGTTCGGTCGATCCCGAAGTAGGCGGCATTCGCGCTCGTGAGCTCGTCGGGCTCGACGAGCGCCGGGATCACGCTGAAGTCCGTGG
>JALYLL010000084.1 GCA_030774255.1 Chloroflexota bacterium
GGAGCGCCGGATCCTTCGTACGCGGCGCGGTCATCGAGTCCTTCCGGAACGCGCCGACAGCGGTGAGCTTCGGGTACTTCTTGATCTCGATGCGCCAGCCCTGGTCCTCGGTGAGATGCCAGTGGAAGACGTTGTACTTGTGGAGCGCGAGCAGATCGATGTGCTTGAGCACGAACTCCTTCGGCATGAAATGGCGGCCGACGTCGAGATGACTCCCGCGCCATCCGAAGCGCGGACGGTCCTCGATCTCCACGGCGGGGATGGCCCACGACGCGCCGGCGACCGGCGCGCGGCGGAAGACGTCGGGTGGGAGCAGCTGCCGCAGCGTTTGCGAGCCCTGAAGGATGCCGGCCGTTCTGGGCGCGCGGATCGCGACCTCGTCGGCGGTGACGGTGAGGCGATAGCCCTCGTCACCGAGGCTGGCAAGCGACGGGTCGAGCGCGAGCGAGACCCGAGACCCCGTTCCCGACGAGTCAACCGAGAGCGGCAGGCCGGTCGCGGGCCGCAGCTGATCGCGGAGCAGCTCGGCCTGTGCGCGGAGGTCGTTGCCTGCCACGATCGAGGTCGTCGCGCCGAGCGCGAACGAGCCTGATCGGGGCGTGAGCTTCGCGGGAATGGGGATAAGGACCGTGGAGGGCACCACGGCCATCCTACCGAGTGACGGGCCTATCGCGCGCTGTCGATGCGGACGATCGTCTGGCCATACGCGGGAATCTTGAGCTCGCCGAGCTTGCTGCCGTCGCGCGTCGCGATGATCGCGATCTTTCCGTTGGCGTTGCTCACGGCGTACAGGCGTTCGCCGTCGGACGTGAGCGCGAGTGCGTCGAACTCACCGTCGGCCTGCCAGACCGCGCGCGACAACAGATCCAAGGTGTTCACGACCGCGATGCCCTTGTACCCGGCGGCGTAGATCCGATCTCCGTTCGGCGACAGCAGCGCGCCACCGGTGATGTAGCGCTTCGCGTCCGCAATCGGGAAGAGAAAACGGCCGAGGGCCGCGAGGAGTCCTTCGTCGGCCTGGCTCACCGTGATCGATGATGTGCGTCGCAATGTCATCATCCTTGTGTCGATCTCGTCGATCACGCCGAGCGCGGGATTGATCGCGTACGCGGTGCCGCCATCGGGCGAGACCGCGACCGACCAGAGGAGATACTTCTCGAAGTCCGTCGACTTCTGCTCTATCGGCAGCGGGGCCGTCAGCATTCGCCGCGAGACGAGGTCGAGCGCGAGGACATAGGGCTGCTCGTCCGGGCTCGGAGTGCACCGCGGTCCGTCGAACGAAGTGCAGTTCCCCGCGGCGCCGGTGTCTAGGCTGAACATCCATCGGCCATCCCGCGAGAAGACCGGCGCGGGGCGAAAGCCGCCCTGCTTCCGGACCGCCGCAATCGCGCCGGCCGGGAGGAGCGTGCTCGATGGAACGTCGAACACCCGCATCGCGGTCGCGCCCTCGCCGAACTGGTTCAGGAAGAGAGAGCGGCCGTCGGGCGACATCGCGACGAAGCCGTAGGTCGATTGTCCCTTGAGGTCAAGCGTGGCCTCGGTCGCGCCGGAGCCCGCGTCGACCACTTTGAAGCCGGTCGCCCATTCACCGTTCTGCTGATACGGGTAGATCGACAGAGCGAGATGACGGCCGTCACGCGACATGGCGGTCTCGCCACCATCGGTCCAGATCGCGTGGTACGTCCCGTCGAGCGTGAACGAGCCGGACTCTCGCTCGGTCCCGATGTCGACCCGGCGGACCACGGTCTGCGTCGCGCCGTTCGCCTCTCCGGTCACAAAGAGGGTCGACCGATCGGACGACAGCGAGCCATCAGGGAGCTTGCGCATCGTCGCGCCGGTGCGGGCGTCGATCGCAAGGATGTTGGCCACGCCACCGGTGCCGATGGATCGCAGGTAGACGACATCGTTCGTCGCGTTCGTTGGGCGCGGTGTCGCCGTTGGACTCGTCGACTCCGACGCTGTCGGGGTCGGCCGCGGTGCGGCGACCTCCGTGGTGCACGCGGCGAGCAAGAAAGCGAACGCCAGCACGACGACGCGCCTGGGCCGCATCTTCATCGCCCTAGATACAACGGCTCGGCTACGACGGTTCCGCGCTTTAGGCCGGTGCCACCTCTGCTCGCCTATTGCCGACGACTGCCATCGTCGTCGCCCCCATGCCGAACAGGAGCGCACAGAAGATCACTAGCCCGCCAAGGATTGGGATGAGCGCAACGAGGAGCAGCGCGATGAGCCCGATGATGAGCGCAAGCCAGACCGGCACGGGCCGGTGCGCGATACGCAGGAGCGCTCCGCCGACGCCGACTGCCGCGACCGGAATGCCCAGCGCGAGAACGACGCCGAACATCGCGAGCACGACGAACCCGATCCACCACCCGCCGATCAACGCGCCGACCGCGAAGAACAGGATCGCGAGGATCGGAAGGCCGATGAGCACGAGCGCTCCAATACCAAGAGTCAGCCACGGCGATCGGACGAGGGCCTCGCCCGCTCGGCGTGAGAAGCCCGGGAAGAAGAACACAACGAGGATCCCAAGGATCAGCAGGCCGATCAGGCCCTTTAGCCATTCGATGGCGAGCGCAGCTGGGCCCGTCACGAGGGGTGCGCGATCGTTAGCGGGGGTCTGCCGTTCGATCGAGCCCTTCACCGAAGACGCATTCGCGATCTGCGCGTCGTTCTTGCTCGTGTACTTGAGGTTGCCGCCGATGGTCGCGCGGTCGGTGAGCTGAAGCCGATCGACCGTCGCGAGCACATTGCCGCCCACGCCGCCATCGATCTTCACATTCGTGCCGCCTGCCTGAAAGTCGCGGCCGATCTGACCGCTGACCGTGGCGTTCGTCGCGCCGACGATGACGTCCCGCCCCACGCGACCGTTGCTCAGGATGGTCAGGTCGTTTCCTGCGGCGAGGAGATCGTTCGTCACCTTTCCATCGAGGACGATCGTGGTGCCCCCGGCGCGAACGCTGCCTCCGACCTGGCCCCGGATCGCGATGCTGTTCCCCGCCGCGATCACATCGCCGGTGACCGTGCCATCGACGCTGATGTTGTTGCCGGCCGCGATCAGGTCGCCGTGGATCGTTCCGTTGATCGAGATATTCGTGCCGAACGCATAGAGATCGTCTTCGATCGTCTCGGTCGCGCCGATCGTGATGTCCTGACCCTGGCGGATGTCGGCGGCCGCGGCAGGGCTGGGCGTGAGCGCGAGGACCAGCGCAACGAGAGCCAGGA
>JALYLL010000085.1 GCA_030774255.1 Chloroflexota bacterium
GTGCTCGAGGCGCGCAGGCGTTGGAGGCCCGACCAGTTGCCTTCGAAGCGTTTGAGGATCCCGCCTTCGATCGGCCAAATCTCTGTAGCGAGTTTGTCGATGAAGTAGCGGTCATGCGACACGACCAGGAGGGCCCCTTCGAACGCCTGGAGCACACTCTCGAGTTGTTCGCGAGCGAGAAGATCGAGATGGTTCGTCGGTTCGTCCAATACGAGGAGATTCGCGTGGCGCGCGGCGAGACGGGCGAGAGCGAGACGACTTCGTTCACCACCGCTCAGCACTCCGACACTCTTGAACACGTCCTCCCCTCTGAAGAGAAAGCGCGCGAGGTGGCTGCGAGCTTCCGCGTCGTTCATACCGCTCGCGACCTTCATCGCGTCGAGGACCGACTTGTCTCCGCCCAACTCGAGTTGGGCCTGTGCGAGAAAGGCAACACGCGCTGTCGGCGCCGACTGCACATATCCCTCGAGCGCGGCGAGGTCGCCAACGAGCGTACGCACGAGTGTGGTCTTCCCCGCCCCGTTCGGGCCGACGACCGCAATTCGCGCGTCGCGCGCGATCCGGAGCATTCCGGTGTGGACCAGCGGCTCGCCGTATCCGACCGCGAGCGGTGTCGTCTGCAGGACCGTGTCCCCAGCAATATGCGCTGCCTCCAGGTTCCAGCCGTGCTGCTGCGTGCGCTCGGGCGCCTCGATGCGCTCGACACGCGCGAGCTTCTTCCCTCGTCCGCGAGCCTCCTTCGAGCGCTGCCCCGCGCCGTAACGGCGAATGAACTCTTCGGTCCGCTCGATCTCCTCGGCCTGCTTCGAGGCTGCCTTCGCGGTGGCGGCCTCGCGCTCGGCACGTTGTCGCGCGTACGACGAATAGCCGCCGCGGTATTCCACGATCGTGCCCTTCTCGAACGACAGGGTCCGACCTGTGACGCGATCGAGGAACCATCGGTCATGCGCGGAGACCAAAATCGTTTCGTCCTTCTCGACAAGGAATCGCTCCAACCATTCGAGTGCGGCTACGTCGAGATGGTTCGTCGGCTCGTCGAGAAGGAGGATGTCCGGGTCGTCGAGGAGGAGTCGTGCGAGTCCGAGACGCGTCCGCTCGCCACCGGAAAGCGTGGCGACCTCCCGATCGCGTAGCCCGTCGAGCCCAAGGCCCCCGAGCACTCGGCCCACAGTCGCCTCGAAGTCATATCCGCCGGCGTGCTCGAACTGGTGCTGCGCCTCGGAGTAATGCTCCAACAGCTCGGGATCTCCGGTCCCGAGACGCGGCTCGAGCTCGTGCATCTCAGCTTCGAGCTCGCGGAGGTGAGCCGCCGCGCCACGGGCGTGCTCCTCGACCGTGCCAGCGGCCTCGAAAAGGATCTCCTGCTCCATGAATCCGATACGCGTGCCGCGCGCCAGCGCGACGTTCCCTGCATCGGCTGAGTCGAAGCCGGCGGCCACGCGCAGTAACGTGGTCTTCCCCACCCCGTTCGGCCCGACGAGGCCCACGCGGTCTCCGAGCGCGAGCCGGAACGACACGTCGCTGAAGACAAGCCGCTCGCCGAACCTTTTCGCGGCAGCCTGGACCGAGAGAACGCTCATGACAACATGATGAAGCCCGAGGCGCTGGTCGCTACTTAGTTCGAATCTCGCTAAATAAAGTAGGTATGGACGGCTCTGCTCGGCGAACCGAGGCTCCTCGCCATGAACGCTGGCTCGCGTCCGACACTTCGCTGAGATCTGCGGACTTGCCTGGTGGAACGATCGCGCGCGAATGGGGCGGCCGTGGTTCGCATGAGCGGCGTTCGTGCGGGGACGCTGCGGCCGGCATTGACCTGGCCGGCTGGAACGCCGAGCAACTACTTGAGTCTCATTCGTCGAGCTGGCGCAATGTTTCGTTACGCACCTTTGTACATGGCCGGTACGGTCGCAGGATTGGCTGTAGCACTGCCGGGCGGCGATTGGATTCAGTGGTGGCGGGCCGGATCAATCCTGGCGTCGGGACACTCGGTCTACGACCCTGCGGCGTGGGTGGGCCATTGCAAGCTGGCCGCCGAGGTTTGCGTCTGGCTTTATCCGCCTCTTGTCGGCCTGCTCGCGCACCTTATAACAGCCCTCCCGATCGATCTCGCGTATGTGGTGATTCGGCTAGGCACGCTTAGCGCGACATTCGCCGGGCTGATTTGCGTCTCCCGCGTATGGACGGCCAACTTCCCCCGAGTCGAGCCCTTGCTGGTTGCAACTGTTGCCTTATCTGCGCCGTTTATCACCACGATTTCTTGGAGTCACTTCGATGGCGTCCTTCTATTTGCTCTCGCGCTGTTGGCCACGAGTCTGAAGAGGAATAGCGCCGTTGCGCTTGGCATCGCAGTTCTCGCGCTCTCGCTCAAGCCACACCTGTTTATTGGACTCGGGGGAGGTGTCCTGTTCGCGCTCACCTATTCGCGAAGTTGGCGGTCGCTCGGATCGGCGGCCGGCACGGCTGTAGCCGCCGCTTTCGTCTCACTCGCGCTAGCACCCGACTATCTTGGGCAACTCTTGAACCTGGGTCAGACCAAGGTCGTAGTTTCAGCCCCGACTACGACATCGCTTGCCAATCTAATGTTTCCCGATTTCCGATTCGCCGCGATCCTGCTAACTCTGGTCATCGGCGCCACTGCGACTACGCTCGCCGTTGTCGCCTTGCGAGCCGTGCCCTCGTCGCAGCGCTTCGGCGCGCTCGTGGCTGTTTCCGTGGCGGTCTCGCTCCTAGTGTCCCCGTACGCGCAGGTGTACGACGAGTTACTTCTCGTTCCACTTCTCGCATTAACGCTAAACACTGCGGCCTCGACCAGTCATAAAGTGCGCAGCCTCTTCGTGACTATGACTTGCGTGCTGTATCTGACCGCTGGATGGCTCGTCCTCTTCGGTGGAGCTGTAGCTCAGGTGGCGGCTCTGCTACCTGTGGTGATGCTCGGCGCGCTCGCCATCATCCCCTCTGGCAAGGTTCGTTCTCCAGTGGACGATCGCGGGACGATTTGGTCCACTCACGTGTTGGGAGCCTTCGGCGCTCGCTGGCACCGCGGGCAATGGAATGTCCCGCGTCCGCCCACGACGGTCCGGACGATCGCGCGACCGCAGCGCGAGCATGGCTCGCCGGAGCGTGCGTAGACCTGGAACTCGCGCTGCATTCGTCCCTTGTTGCCGCGCGCGTCGACATAGTCGCTCGGTGACGCGCCACCGAGGCGGATGCCTTTACGCAGTGCCCAGCGGATCGCCTCGTGCAGCCGCGCGATCTCGTCGGCCCGGAGCGAACCCGCCTTCCGCAGCGGATGGATCCGCGCGCGCCAGAGCGCTTCGATCGCGTAGATGTTGCCGATGCCGGCGATCGCGCGTTGGTCCAGAAGGAGCACCTTGATCGCGGCGCGCGGGCGGCGTCGCAAAAGCGCCCCGAGCCACGCGACCGTGAAGCCACGCGCCAGGGGCTCCTGCCCGAGCGATGCGTGCAACGGGCGACCCTTCCGGGGGCCGGGGGCCAGAGGCCCCCGATTGTCGAGCGTTGAGGCATCGATGACCGCCATCCGGCCGAACTTGCGCGTGTCCGAGAAGCGCATGGCGGTCCCGTCCTCGAAACGGATCTCGCCGCGCACGTAGCGTTCGTCGACGTCGGCGACTCCGTAGAGGAGCTTGCCGGTCATGCGGAGCGAGACGACGAGCGCCTCGCCGCCGTCGAGATCGAATACCACGAACTTTCCACGGCGCCGCACGTCGCTGATGCGCCGGCCGCGCAGACGCGCGCCGACGACCTCGGCCGGCTCGGGCTCGGTGAGCCGGACCCATCGCGATTCGAACTCGCTGATCGTCCGATCCACGACGAGCCCGCGGAGTTGCCGCGCGATGGTCTCGACCTCAGGAAGCTCAGGCATTCGCGGTGGCGGGGACGTCCAGTCGCTGCATCTCGTCCCAGTTCGGTCCTGCGCGGACGTCGACGATGAGAGGAACGTCGAGCTCGTAGGCCGCGCTCATCTCATCGCCGAGCAGTCGCGCCATGCGCTCGACCTCGAGCCGCGGCACCTCTGCGACGAGCTCGTCGTGTACTTGAAGCAGAACGCGCGCGTGCAGATCGCTGTCGTGCAGCGCGCGATGCACGCGCGCCATGGCTATCTTCATGATGTCCGCGGCCGTGCCCTGGATCGGCATGTTGATCGCCATGCGTTCCGCGGCGTTGCGTACGGCATTCACGCGGCTCGTCATGTCGGGGATGTAGCGCCTCCGTCCGAGGAGGGTCTCAAC
>JALYLL010000086.1 GCA_030774255.1 Chloroflexota bacterium
AAACGTTCCTCATTTGTGGTTCGACTTCCGATCGCGCCGATATATCCGGACTCGGTCCGGAGTGCCGCGACGAGCGCGGGGTGATCGAACTTCGGATCGTGCGTGAGGACCACGATCGCCGAGCTCGCGCCGAACGGGAGCTTCGCGAGCGCGACATCGGGCCATTCGAGCAGGAGCTCATCCGCGAGAGGAAAGCGCTCGCGGTTTGCTAGCGCCTCGCGCGGATCGGCGACGACCACGCGGTAGCCGACCGCCTTCGCGAGTGACGCCAGCGCCTGGGCCGTGTGCGTCGCCCCGACGATCGCGAGGAGCGGCGGGGTGGCGAGCGCCTCCAGGAAGATCGTGGCCTCGCGACCGCCGAGCGTCGCGGGAGCAGAGCGAGATCGGCCCTCGGCGAGTGCCGCGAGCGCCTGGACCTTGCTCGCCGCGAGCTCCGGAGGCCACCCGTCGACGCGATCCTCGCGCAGGATCGCGACTGTGCCGGCGCGGTCGGCCGGCGAGACGACCCGCACGAGCACGGCTGCGCGCTCGGCGCGGACAGCTTCGAGCCCGGCGCGGTGCAGCGCGCCGACCGGCTCGATGAGCACGTCGATCTCACCACCGCACGAGAGGCCTACCGCGAACGCAAATTCGTCGCTGATCCCGTAGTTCACGACCCGCGCGTGGCCATCCTTCAGTACCGCCATCGCCTCCTCGTACACCGCCGACTCGACGCACCCGTTGCTCACTGAGCCCGCCAGCCGGTCGCCGGCGCGGGCGATGAGCGTCGCACCGAGCTGCCGCGGCGCGGATCCCGCGATGCGGACGACCGTCGCGATCGCGACGGGCTCACCCGTGGCGAGCCACTGCTCCAGCTCGGCCGCGACTTCATTCATTTCGCTGCCGCGAGCGCGGCGGCGGGATTCTTCAGGAAACGGCGGAGGCACGTTTCGCCGCAGAAGTAGTAGGTGGTCCCCTCGTAGTCGGCCTTGACCGCGGTCGACGTGATCGCGACGACCATGTCGCAGATCGGATCGACAGCCTCCGGCACTCCCGGAGTCGGGTGAGACATCCCATGGGGCTGCTGCTGGGCAGCGCGCGCAAGATCCGCGCGGATCATGAGGATCTGGGCGAGGATCGAAAGTGCGATCTCCTCGTCGCTCGCGTGCCCCAGGTCGAGCCCTGCCGGATAGACGAGGCGGTGGAGCTCTTCCTCGCTGAGTCCGCGACGGGCGAGCGTGTCGCGGATCACGTCCCCGCGGGTCTTGCTGGCGACCAACCCAACATAGCTCGCCGGCGTCCGGAGCGCTTCCTCGGCAGGATCCTCGTCAGCGTCCCCGCGCATCGCGATGACGATCGAAGTGCGCGCGTCGACGTTGACGTCATCGAGCTCGCTCGTGATCCGGTCCGCGGTCGGGAAGTCGATGGCGTTCACGTTCGGCTCAGCGACTACCACGTACCGGCCGAGCGCGGAACCGAGCGCCGCGAGCGCGCGCGCGACCGGCGTCTTGCCCAGAATCACGAGCTGCTCGGTCGGTAGAAGCGGTTCGATATGGATCTCCAGCGTGCCGCCGGAGTGGCACGTCATGGGAAAGTGTCGCACTCCTGGTCGTGGCGCCGCCGAGGTCTTGGAGATCTCGATCAACCGCGCCTCGCCGTCGGCGATCGCGGCGACGGCCTCGCGGATCACGACCGGCGCCGCGCAGCTCCCGCCGATCCACCCGGTGAGCTTGCCGTCGGGCGTAATGATCGCCTTCGCCCCGGGCTTGGCGGACGTCGGCCGGTCCGCGCGAACGACGGTTGCCGTCGCGAAGGGCTCGCGTCGCGCGAGAAGCTCGGCGGCGAGCTCGAAGAACGATGCGCTCACGCCGCCGCCCCCGCGCGTCGCACAGGACGGCCGCGGCCGACGCGCCCGAGAAGCTCCGCGATGCGCGCGAGTCCATCGAGCGTGTTCGCCGCGAGGTGGTCGTCGGCGTGACCGCTCAACGCGCGAGCACCGCGCGCCTCGGGCGAGTAGTCGCGCGTGCCCGAGAGTGGATCGAGCCAGATGAGGCGATAGGCCGCGCGCTGCAAGCGGGCCGCTTCGCGTTCGAGCATCGCGGGATCTCCGCGCTCCCAGCCGTCGGTCACGAGCAGGACGATCGCACCGCGGCCCAAGACCCGCCGCGACCACCGTAGGTTGAACTCGTGCAGCGCCTCGCCGATGCGGGTCCCGCCAGACCAGTCGGACACCGCGCGTGAGACATGCGACAGAGCGGCGTCGGGACGGCGCTCGCGCAGCTGTCGCGTGATGCGGGTCAGGCGCGTGCCGAACGTGAACGTCTCGACGCGCCCCCAGCCTCGCGCGAGTGCGTGCGACATGTGCAGAAGGAGGCGCGTGTATGCCTCCATCGATCCGGAGACGTCGCACAGGATCACGAGTGGCCGGCGCTTCGCACGGCGTGCGCGGCGGATGAGCACTACGGGCTCGCCGTGCGCGGCGAGCGATTTCCTCATGGTCGCGCGCGCATCGAGCCGCGAGCCGTCTCGCGAGGAGCGGAACCGGCGACTCGGGCGCTGGCCCGGCGACCACTGCAAGCGCTCGAGGAATCGCGCGGCAGCGGCGCGCTCGGCCGCGGTCATGGCCGAGAAATCGGTGCCTCGCAAAAGCTCGATCGGGCTCGCGGTGACCCGTACGGTGCGCTGGACGGGCGATGTCATCCGGCTCGGCACCTCGCCGAGCGGGACTTCGATCTGGCCAGCATCGGCCTGTGGCCGACGGGCGCTCGGGACCGGCGATGAGAGGCTTCCGCCGCGAAGAAGGGACCAGAAGAGGTCGAACGTCATGTCGAACGGGGCGAGGTCGGCCTGCCGGGACACGAGGGCGGTGCGACTCGCGGCGCGCACGTCGTCGGGACGCTCGAGGTCGATCTCGGTGATCGCCTTGAGATAGACGCGGGCGCGCTCCGCGTTGACGTGGACGCCGGCCCGCCGAAGGAGCCGCGGGAGCATCAAGAGGTTGCGCGCGACGCGCTCGGCGCCGAGGTCGCTGGTCAAGCGCCGTTCCGTGGCTTCCGTCGCACCGGGAAATACGTTTCCGGGGTTCTGGGCGCTCTCAGGAAATCTACGATGAGACGGCCCACAAGTTCTGGCTTCTCGATCACGACCGCGTGAGAAGCCCCTGGGACGACCGCTAGCTGGCCCTGCGGTAGCGATTCATACAGGGACGCGGTGTGCGCGAACGTCGCCATATCGTCGTCGCCGACCATGACGAGCGTGGGCGCGGCGATTCCGCGCAGGTCGGCTGTCGTGAGCGTCGGCTCGGAGGCGAACATCGCGAACGATTTGTCCAAGACTCGGCTGAAGTGCTCCATTCCGTCCGGGGAGCGCTCCGCGTAGCGTTCCCGAAGCGCCTCCGGTACGGAGCCGTCGCCGGGGTCCGTCGGCATCAGCCCGTTGTAGTGGTAGTTGGCTCCGATCAGAACGAGCGAGCGGACGAGGTCCGGCCGCCGTAGCGCGACGAGCAAGGCGACGATCCCGCCATCGCTCCAGCCGATGAGGTGCGTGGAGCCGCCGACGAGCTTTTCGATCGCGGCGACGGTCTGGTTGGCCATGTCGTTGTAGTGGAATGCGGCTTCGGTATCTGAGGTACGTCCGTGGCCGCGACGGTCGAAGGCGAGAACTCGGTAGCGATCTCCCAGTGCCGGTTCGAGGGACTCCAACAGCAGTTCGCTGTCGCTCAAGCCTCCGTGGAGCAAGAGAACTGGCTCGCCGGCTCCTCCAGAGTCCGCGAACCACGTTCGATGGCCACCGATATCGGTGTATCCGCGGGTCCGTTTCTCAATCGAGGTCGTCATGTCGCGACCGGCGTCTCGAGCTTCTCCTTCATACAAGAGAAGACCTGCTGGGTGATCTTGTCGGCCGCGCCCTGCATTAGTCGCGCGCCGACTTGCTGGATCATCCCCGAGACGGTGACGTCGCTCGACCATTTCATGGTCGTGCGAGTCCCGTCGAGCGCCGTGAGATCCATCTCGCTTCGCATTTCGACGGCGCTGCCGGGAGCCTGCCCGCGTGCCAGCACGGAGGCATGATCGGGCTCTTTCAGATCCGTGAACTCCACGTTCATCGAGAACGTGCCTTTGATCGGACCGACACCGGCCCGCACCACGACCTTGAAGTGGCGCGGGTCGGTGACCTCGAGGCTCTGTACGTCAGGCGCGCACGTCGTGACCTGCTTCGGATCGGTCAGGAAGGACCACACCCGATCGCGCGGCGCGGCTATGTCGAGCGTGCCTTCGAATCGCATGTTTTCCCTATCTCACTCCGCGACGCCGTTTTCCTTGAGAATCTTCTGCACCTTCCACGGTGTGATCGGGATGTCTATGTGGCGGACGCCGAGATGAGCGAGCGCGTCGACGACGGCGTTCGCGATCGCCGCTGGTGCGCCAACGGTCGCCGATTCGCCGACGCCCTTGGCGCCGATCGGGTGGTGCGGCGACGGAGTCGTCGTCTTGCCCAGTTCCCAGTTCGGTGTCTCCATCGCGGTCGGCAGGAGGTAGTCCATGAACGTGCCGCCCTGGATATTGCCCTGCTCGTCGTAGTTGATCTGCTCGTAGAGGGCGGGCGCGAGACCCATCGTGAGCCCGCCGTGGATCTGACCCTCGACGATCATCGGGTTGATGATCGTGCCGCAGTCGTCCACCGCCACAAAGCGGCGGATCTTCACCTCGCCGGTGCCACGGTCGATATCGACGACGCAGATGTAGGAGCCAAAGGGATAGGTGAGGTTCGGCGGGTCGTAGTAGTCGACCGCCTCGAGTCCAGCCTCCATGCCTTGCGGGTGATTCGTGTACGCGGCGAACGCGACTTCCTGCATCGTCTTCGACTTGGTCGGGACGCCCTTGACCTGGAACTTGTAATCCTTCCACTCGACGTCGGCCGGGTCGGCCTCGAGGAGATGGGCCGCGATGAGCTTCGCCTTCTCGCGGATCTTGCGCGCTGCGATCGCCGTGGCCCCGCCCGCGACCGGCGTGCTCCGGCTGGCGTATGTGCCGAGGCCGTATGGCGCTGTGTCCGTGTCGCCTTCCTCGACCGCGATGTCGGCCACCGGAAGCCCGAGCTCCTCGGCGACGATCTGGGCGAACGTCGTCTCGTGGCCCTGACCCTGCGACTTCACGCCGAGCCGGACCATCGCCTTGCCAGTCGGATGCACACGGATCTCGCAGGAGTCGAACATCTTGATGCCGAGAATGTCGAATTGCTTGGAGGGCCCGGCGCCGACGACTTCGGTGAACGACGAGATGCCGATCCCCATGAACTCGCCCTTCTTGCGCTTCTCGACCTGCTCCTTGCGTAGGTCGGCGTAGCCGATCTTCTCCATCGCGAGCTTGAGAGCGCGGCCGTAGTCGCCAGAGTCATACTCCCAACCGAGCGACGACGTGTATGGGAAGGCGGCCGGCGGGATGAAGTTCTGCATCCGCAGCTCGGCCGGGTCCTTCTTCAGCTCGAGCGCGAGCACGTCGACGAGCCGCTCGATCGTGAAGGCGGCTTCGGTGACGCGGAACGAGCACCGGTACGCGATGCCTCCCGGAGGCTTGTTCGTGTACACACCATCGACTTCGACGAAGGACGTCTTGAACGGATACGAGCCGGTGATGATGTGGAACAGGCCGGCAGGGAACTTCGATGGGTTCGCCGCCGCGTCGAACGCGCCGTGGTCGGCGATCGTCTTTACGCGGAGCGCTTGCATCGTGCCGTCCTTCTTCGCGGCGAGTTCTGCGGTGATGTGGTAGTCGCGCGCGAACGAGTCCGCCTGGATGTTCTCGGCGCGGTCCTCGATCCATTTCACTGGTGCGCCGGTGAGCACGCTCGCGGCGATGGCGATGACATAGCCCGGGTAGACCGGCACCTTGCCGCCGAAGCCGCCGCCGATGTCCGGCGAGATGACGCGGATCTTGTGCTCGGCGAGCCCGAGGTGGCCTGCGACCAGCGCGATGACCGTGCGGATCGCGTGCGGCGCCTGCGTGGTCATCCACACCGTGAGCTTGCCCTCGATCTTGTCCCAGCTCGCGACGATGCCGCAGGTCTCGATCGACGAGACGTGGATGCGTGGGATGTAGAGATCCTGCTTGACGACGACCTCCGCGTCCGCGAAGGCCTTGTCGGTGCCGGCTTTGTCGCCGACCTCCCAGTGCCAGATGAGGTTGTTCTTCTGCTCGCGGTCCTCGCGAATCACCGGAGCGTCCGGCAAGAGCGCCTTGATCGGGTCGACGACCACCGGCAACGGCTCGTAGTCGACCTCTATCGCATCGACGCCATCGGCCGCGATGTAGCGCTCCGTCGCCACCACCGCGGCGACCTCCTGCGCCTGGTACATGACCGTGTCGGTCGGCAGGACCATCTGCTTGTCGGACATGAGCGTGGGCATCCACGCGAGCCCGTACTTCTCAAGGTCCTTGCCGGTGATCACCGCGAGGACGCCCGGGATGGCAAGCGCCTTCGACGTGTCGATGTTCTTGATGCGGGCGTGCGCAAGCGGGCTGCGCGCGATGTCCATGTAGAGCATTCCGGGAAGCTTCACATCGTCGACGTACTTGCCCCTCCCGCGGATGAAGCGCGCGTCTTCCTTGCGCTTGACGCTGTGGCCGATGCCGCCGATTTCGACAGCCATCTTCAGGCCTTCCCTTCCGCGGTCTCGCGCATCGTTCGCGCGGCGTGGTCGATCGACTTCACGATGTTCATGTAGCCGGTGCACCGGCAGAGATTGCCGGAGATCGCTTCGCGGATTTCCAGGTCGGTCGGCTTCTTGTTAGTCGCGAGGAACGCGACCGCGGTCATCATCATCCCGGGGGTACAGAACCCGCACTGCAGGCCATGCTCCTCGTGGAACGCCTCCTGGATCGCGTGAAGCTTGCCGTCCTTCTCGAGGCTCTCGACGGTCTCGACTGTTGCTCCATCGGCCTGGACCGCGAACATCGTGCACGACTTCACCGCGCGGCCGTTGACGAGAACCGTGCATGCGCCGCAGTTGGTCGTGTCGCATCCGATGTGCGTGCCGGTCATCGCGAGGTTCTCGCGGAGGAAGTGGACGAGCAACGTGCGCGCCTCGACGTCGACGTCGCGTAGCGCGCCGTTGACTGTGACGTGGATCTTGAGCGTGCGTTGCGCACGGCTCGTGGCGGGCGCGGTCTCGACGGCCATGTCTACTTCCCTCCCGAGGCGCGGGCGACAGCCGCGCGGATCGCGCGTTGCGTGAGCACGCGGATCACGTCCAGCTTGTACTCGGCCGGACCGCGCAGGTCGGACCAGGGCTTCGATTCACTCGCTGCCGCCACACCCGCCGCGGCGATCGTCTTGTCGTCGGGCGACTGGCCACGCAGGATCTCCTCGGCCTTGCGCGCGCGGATCGCGGTCGGGCCCGCATTTGTGACTCCGATGCCCGCGGCGGCGATCTTGCCCTTCTCGTCGAGCGCCAGCATCACCGCGACCCCGGCGATCGCGAAGTCGCCGACCTTCCGCTCGAGCTTGAGATAGGCGCCACCGCTTCGCGCCGCTGGCTTGGGGATACGGATCTCGGTGAGGATCTCATCGGAGCCGAGCACTGTGGTGAATGTGTCGACGAAGAATTCGTCGATCGGTATCACGCGCTCACCCTTCGGACCCTGCGCCACGACGGACGCGCGGAGTGCGAGCATCGTCGCCGGGTGATCGTTGGCGGGGTCCGCGTGGGCGAGGTTGCCGCCGATCGTGGCCAGATTGCGCACGAGCGGGTCCGCGATCACGCGGGTGGTGTCGACGAGGATCGGGTACCGCTCCCGCACGATCGGGTTCGTGTCGAGGTCGGCCTCGCGCACGAGAGCGCCGATGCGCAGGTCGCCGTTTTCACGGATCTGCGCGAGCCCAGCGATCCGGTTGACGTCGACGAGGAGGGCCGGCTGGGCCAGACGGAACTTCATGAGCGGGATGAGGCTTTGGCCTCCCGCGAGCACCTTGCCCTCTCCGCCGGAGCTCGCCAGGAGTTGAATCGCGTCGGCGACGTCGCGTGCGACCGCGTACTCGAATGCGGCAGGAATCATGTCTGCCTCCCCTTTTGGCCGCCCCGCCTGGCGGGCCTCATGCGGCCAACAGACCCGCCCGAATGTACACCGCATACGTAAGGGCGCCGTGCGCGGATGCCCGTGGGCTGTCTGAAACGTGCGCGCGCCGACGCTCGGCCGACGTACCGTGAGCCATCATCTGCCCATGAACCCCGGCGACCGCCCCCTTCCCGCTGTGCAGCGCGCCTACTTCTACCTGGTCGCGCTCGTCGCGATTCACATGGTCGTTCTGGCGGTCGCGAACCTTGTGCGCGTCGGCGCCGAGCTCGCGATGGGCGCGCCATCGGGCGGGTTTACCGGCCTTCCATTCGTCTTCAGCGAGTTCAATCGACCCGCCGCGCAGTACCGGGAGCAGGCAAGTCTCGCCATCGCGCTCCTCGCCGTCGGGCTTCCGGCGTGGATCATCCACTTCCGCATCGCGCAGCGCTCGGCCCTCCGCTCGGTCGAGGAACGCAGCTCCGCCCTCCGCAGCTTCTACATACACCTGGTCGTCTTCGTCACCGCCCTTTTGGTCTTCGGCTACGGGCAACGGGCGCTCCGGCTCGTTCTCCAGGGCGCGTATCTCGGTGACGGCTCGCAGTTCAACCAATTCGGGC
>JALYLL010000087.1 GCA_030774255.1 Chloroflexota bacterium
CCGGCCACCGCCCTTCGCTTCGAAGACGCCCTGCACCGCCTTGATGACGGAGTCGGCGCTCACCTTCGGTGTCACGTCCTTGGTGACCGTCACCAAGAGGGCGGCCTTCCCGTCCCGATGCCCGCCGAGGATGACCACGCCCGTGCCGAGCCCCTCGCGCACCCGGTCGGCGAGGGCCTGGAGGTGTTTGAGGTCGGCTTCGCCGACGTTCTCGGCGACGACCTTCACACCCCCGAGCTGCTCGGCTTTCGCGAGGAGTGACGAGGCCACCGAGTCGGCGCCGCTCCGCTGCAGGGCGAGGCGCTCCTTGTCGAGACGCTCACGCGACTCGACGAGCTGCGCCACCGCCTCCGGCAGTCTCGACGGTGGCACGCGCAGCGCCGCAGCGGCCCTCGCGGAACGGTCGCGCATCTCGCGCACATCGCGCAGGGCGCCGATGCCCGTCACGGCCTCGAGCCGGCGCACGCCAGCGCCGATCGACTCCTCCTTGGTGATGAGGAAGAGCCCGATGTCGCCGGTGCAGTGGCAATGTGTTCCGCCGCAGAGCTCGCGCGATGGGCCGGCCTCGACCACGCGCACGACGTCTCCGTATGTCTCGCCGAAGAGCGCCATGGCGCCGGTCGCGAGGGCCTCTTGCAGTGGCATCTCGCGCGCGTGAACGTCCGCGTTCGCGAGGATCGCGCGATTGACCTCGTCCTCGACGCGTCGGAGCTCCTCGGGCGTGAGCGCGCGTCCGAACGTGAAGTCGAACCGGAGATTCGGCGGATGCACGAGCGAGCCGGCCTGGTGAACGTCCTCGCCGAGCAGATTGCGGAGCGTCGCGTGGAGAAGATGCGTCGCGGTGTGGTTGCGCATCGTGTCGCGGCGCGCCTCGGCATCCACCGCGGCGTGCGCGCGCGATCGCAGCCGCAGGATGCCGTCAACGACCTTCGCGCTCATCACGATGACGCCGGGCGCCGCGGTCTGCGTATCTGCGACCATGGCCCGACCCTCGTCCGTGGTGATCGTCCCGCGATCGCCGACCTGGCCCCCGCCCTCCGGATAGAAAGGAGTGCGATCCAGCACGATCTCGACGTCGGCGCCCTCGTGCGCGGCCTCGACGCGCGAACCACCAAGCACGAGCGACGTGATCGTCCCGTCTGTCTCGAGCTCGTCGTAGCCGGTGAATTCGCTACGCAGCTTCTCGTTCTCGCGCAGGCCCGCGTAGAACTGGCCGAAGCGCATCGCGTCCTGGCTGAACTTCGCGGTGGCTCGGCTGCGGCTGCGCTGCCCTTCGAGCAGCTCGCGGAAACCGCGCTCGTCGACGGAGAGGCCCGCCGCGGTCGCGATCTCCTTCGTCATCTCGAGCGGAAAGCCGTACGTATCGGAGAGCCGGAACGCGGTGTCGGCGTCGATCCACTTCTGGCCCTGCCCGGTCGCGCGCGCGATGGCCTCGTTGATCATCGTGAGCCCCTGCGCGAGGGTGCGCTCGAACTTCTCCTCTTCTTCGTGGATCACCTGCGTGATCCGATCGCGCGCCGAGGTGAGCTCGTGGTAGTGGCGCTGCATCGTCTTCACGACCTCGCCACCGAGCTGCGACAAAGAGCCCGTTTTTAGCCCGAGACGCCGCCCGTGCATCGCCGCGCGGCGGATCAGTCGCCGCAGGACGTAGCCGCGGAACTCGTTCGAAGGCGAGATGCCGTCCGCGATGAGGAACGCAGCGGCGCGCGAATGCTCGGCGACGATGCGGATCGAAACGTCGCTCGCCTTGCTCTCGCCGTACGTCTTGCCCGAAAGCGATTCGATCTTCTTGACGAGCGGTTGGAATACGTCGGTCCGGTAGACGTCACCGGGAACCCCCTGCAGTACCTGCGCGATGCGCTCGAGGCCGGCTCCGGTGTCGATGTTCTTCTTGGGAAGCGGAACGAGCGTGCCGTCGGCCTTGCGGTCGTACTGCTGGAAGACGAAGTTCCAGATCTCGAGCCAGCGACCGCAGTTCTCGCTGGGATTGCAGTCGTGCTCCGGTACGCCGGGCTGCGGACCCTTGTCGATGAAGACCTCGCTGTCCGGTCCGCAGAGACCGGTGGCGCCGGGCGCCCAGAAGTTGCTCTCATCGCCGAGCCGGTAGATCTTCTCCGGTGGGAGCAGCTTCAGAACCTTCGTCCAGATGTCGAACGCCTCGTCGTCGCTCGTGTGCACCGTCGCGACGAGCTGGTTGCCGTCGAAGCCGAAGACGCGGGTCAAGAGCTCCCAGCCCCACTCGATGGCTTCTCTTTTTCCGTAATCGCCGATCGAGAAGTTGCCGAGCATCTCGAAGAACGTCTGGTGGTACCCATCCCTCCCGACCTCGTCGATATCGGTGGCCCGGAAGACCTTCTGCACCGCGACGATCCGCTTGGCGGGTGGCTGCTTCTTTCCGAGGAAGTAAGGCACCAGGGGCTGCATGCCGGCGCTGGTGAAGAGCACGCTCGGGTCGTCCTTCAGGATGAGCGGCCAGCTGGGCATGCGCGTGTGCCCCTTCTCCTCGAAGAAGGAGATGAACCGCTCTCTGATGGTCGCGCTGTCTATTTCGGCCCTCCTCGGGGGCCGGGGGGCCGAGCCCCCCGACGGCTAAACGAAAACGCGGGGGCCACTCGGCTCCCCGCGTTCCCCGCTTTGAAAAGAATACTCGTCAGTCTTGCTTGGTGGAGCCTCCGGGCGTGCTTCGCGAGCCCGTCGTTGCTCGTCCCGCGGAGCTTGAGTCCCACTGTTTCTTGGCCTCGTCGATGAGCTCGCGGCCCTTCACGGAGGCGTCGTCGGCGAGCTTCTGAGCGATCTTCTGGAGCTCGTCAGCGCGCCGCTTGAGCTCCTCGCTCCGGACCTTGAGCTCCTCGCGGGTGATGTCGCCGGTCTTCGGCGCGTACAGGAGCGCGGCGATCGCGCCCGTCAGTACGCCAATGATGAAACCCATTCCTGTTTCTCCTGTTCTTTCGAGTAAGAAGTTACCCCTTCGCAGGGCCTTCCGCGACGGAAACGATTGCAGCCGCGATGCCTGCGGCGATTGCGGCGAGTACCAATTGGGCGTCTCCTAGCACGCCGATGGAGACGCCACCCAGCTCACCGAGCGCCTGCGCGGCGAGCGCAAGTGCCGCGGCGAGGAGCCACGCGCGACCAAGCGAGCGTGGCCGGCCGAACGCGGCGCGGACCCCCGCTGGGACTCCGAGCGCGATGAGGCCCAGTACCACGACCGCCGGAGGCAATCAGGACCGCGACGGCGCCGCGAAGATCGTGAGCGCCCCGAGCTTTCGCGCTCGTTCGAACGCGAGCTGGCCGAGCGGCATCCGGGCGACCGCCGCGAGGGCGAAGAGCGGCAGCAGGAAGAAGTAGGAGAAGAGGCTCCGCCAGGCGAAGAAGAGCGGAACGATCGCGAGCACCGCCCCGAGCTCTGGACTCGTTCTGCGAGTCCGCCATGCGACCGCGAGACAGATGATGCCCGCGATCGCCTCGGCCGCGGTGTACGCCACGGCCGGCAGGAGCGGCAGGCCGCCGTTCGTGAACAGGAAGATGAGCCCCGCGCCACGAGCGAACATCGGCTCGACGAGCGGGGTGACGATGCCCGCCAACCACGCCTGCGGGTCGTGAACGATGAACGGCAGATTCGTCGCCGCGAAGATGCCGGCCGCGATCGCAATATCGCGCGCGGCCGCCCGCCAGCCGCGCTCGGTGATGACGGCGATGATCCAGAACGGCGCGAAGAACCACGCGATCTGCTTCGTCGCGAGCGCGATGCCCAGAGGCACGGCCGCCCATTTGCGATCGCGGTAGATCCACGCGATGACGAGGGGCAGGGCGTAGAGCAGGTCGGCGCTGCCACCGACGGTGAACGCAGCGAGGCTCGCGGCACCGAACAGCGCGGTGAGGAAGAACGGCCGGAGCGTCCGTGGCGCGCGCGCGACGACGAGCGCCATCGCCACGAGAAGGCACGCGACATACAGGTAGTTCGTGTCCCAGCCGAAGGCGACCACGGGGACGAGGAATAGGAAGGAGAGCGCGGGATACGACGGACGCCACACGAACTCAGCGTTCGTACCGATCCCGCCCACGCGCTCGTCCCAGACCTGATCCATCTGATTGTCACTCGGATAGATCGCGACATCCGAAAATGCGCCGGCCCGCAGCGGCGTCGTGCGGTCGGGACCGATGCCCAGGCTCTGGTAGCACGCGAAGACATCGAGGTCCGTGTATGGATCGCGGCCCTCGAGCACCAGACGCGCGGCGCACTCGTTCAATGCGATCGCGTCGTTGTGGTACGGCGTCCAGTCGAGCGAGTGCTGTCGCGGCATACCGACGAGCCATCCAAAGCCGACGAGCGCCATGACGCAGACAAAGCCCCACGTGCCGCGTACGAACCAGGTGCGTCCGGGCATGGGGGCGGCCGCATCGCCCCGACCGGTCCCGACGAGCGCTGCCACGAGGATCGCGATCGCGAGAGCGATCGCCAGCACAACAACGCCGACACCGCCACGGCCGGGGTGCTCGAGGATGATGCTGTTGACGATCCCGGCGAAATAGAGCGCGGCCCCGGCGACGGCTACCGCCGCGATTCGAGCGAGAGCGCGCACGGGTTAGAGCGCTTGCCGCGCTACGACGCCGCCCCCGAGGACCTCGTCGCCGTCGTAGAAGACGGCGGCCTGACCCGGCGCCACGAGGGCCGGCGAATCGAGGTCGAGCGTCGCGTGGGTTTGATCCACGTCAACGTATCCGGCAAGAGGGGTGCCGCGATATCGCAGAACCACAGACGTCGGGAAACGGGATGACGGCGGCTCACCCGAGACGAAGCGTACGTCGGTCAGGACGTAGCTCCTCCGCGCTATCTCAGCACGCGTGCCCACGACCGCTGCGCGTCTCTCCGTGTCGAGGTGCAGCACGTACAAACGCTCGCCCGTCGCGATCCCAACCCCGGATCGCTGACCAACGGTGAGCGCGCCGATACCCGCGTGGGTTCCGACGACCGTTCCGTCGGTCCGCTCGACCGGGCCAGGGACGAAGGCCGCTGGCGCGCGGTCGCGCACGAACTCGCGGTAGTCGCCCGGGGCGAAGCAGATGTCCATGCTCTCGGCCTTCGTCGCTGTCGGAAGACCGAAGCGCGCGGCGATCGCCCGCGTCTCCGACTTATCGCGCAGCTCGCCGATGGGGAACTCGATGCGCCCGAGCTCCCGCTGGCCGAGCATGTAGAGCGCGTAGGACTGGTCCTTCGAAAGGTCGCGCGCGCGGAGCAGATGCAGACGGCCGTCGGCGCGGGTCGCGGCGCGAGCGTAGTGGCCTGTCGCGAGACGGTCCGCGCCGAACTTTCGAACGACATCGTGGAGCAGCGCATCGAACTTCACGTGCTGGTTGCACGAGACGCACGGATTCGGCGTCTCCCCGCCC
>JALYLL010000088.1 GCA_030774255.1 Chloroflexota bacterium
TCGCCGATCCCGGTGATCTTCCTCTCGGCGCGCGGCGAGGTCGTGGACAAGGTCCGTGGCCTCTCGTGCGGGGCCGCGGATTACATAACCAAGCCGTTCCAGGCGGCGGAGCTGCTCGCGCGGATCGACGCCGTTCTGGGTCAAGCGCGCAACCCGCGCACGCCTCGACTCGGTCGTCCGATCGATCGCGCTCCCGGGGAGCGTCTCGTCGCTCGGGTCGCGATCGCTGATGAAGCAGTGCGCGAGCATGTGGAGCAGCTCCTCGCGTCGCGGTTCGACCTCGCCGACTCCAACGACACACCGGACGTCGTCCTCGTCGAGGGGAACGCCGCGATCCCGACTGACATGCCTGAAGACGTCGCCATCGTCCGCGTGAGCACCGGCCGCGGCGGTAGCGATGGCGGCGCCGAGGTCATTCCCGTCGACGCTCAGCTCCCGCGGATCGTCGACCTTCTCGTCCGCGAGCGCAGTCTCGATCACGATCTCCAGGCCGCGGCTGAAGCGTTGATCGTGCTCGCGACCGCGATCGGCTCTCACGATCGGCCCGGTGCCGGACACGGCGAACGCGTCGCATCGCGCGCCGTCCAGATCGGGCGCGCCCTTGGCCTCGACGAATCGACCCGGATGACGATCCGCCTGGGTGCGTTGCTCCGCGATGTCGGCAACGCCCGGGTTCCTGCCGCGATCCTGGCGAAGTCGGGCGAACTCACGCCGGAGGAGCGGGCCATGCTCGAGCGCCACCCGATCCTGGGCGAGGAGATCCTTTCCGGATTCAGACGACTTTCGGGTCTCCTCCCGATCGTGCGCCACCACCACGAGCGGCTCGATGGGACCGGCTATCCGGACGGCCTTCGCGCGGAGCAGATCCCCCTTGAAGTGCGGATCGTCAGCGTCGCGGACCGTTTCGAGGCCCTTGTGGCGGATCGCGCCGACCGGCCGGCGGTCAGCGAGACGGAAGCCGTGCGCATCCTGCAGAGCGCGGTGGCGCGCGGCGAGCTTGACGCGGCGGTCGTCGCCGCGCTTGCGAGTAAGGTGCGGTCTGGTGGCGAACGCTGATGGCTGAGACGATCCGAGTCGTCATCGTCGACGACGAGCGGCTCTTCGCCGAGCTCATGCGTCTCGCTCTGAGCGCGGCAGAAGGGATCGAGGTGCTCGCAGTCGTCCACGACCTCAAATCGGCGATCGCCGCGGTCAACGACCACCGGCCGGACGTCGTCGTCGCCGATTACCACCTCCCCGACGGGACCGGCGCCGATCTGGCTCGCGCCGTCCGCGGCTCGCTCCCCGACACGTCGGTCCTCGTCCTCACGGCCGATCCCTCCGCCGTGACGCTGAACGACGTCGCGCGCTCCGGTGCCGTCGGGCACATGACCAAGGGTCGCGGCCTGACCGAGGTCGTCGACAGCGTCCGGGCGGCCGCGTCGGGCGAGATCCTCTTCGCGCCGAGCGAGCTTCAGCGGCTCCTGCTCGAGAGCGCCGCCTCACGGAAGATCATCGAGCCACTCACCGCTCGGGAGCTCGAGGTGCTGCGGCTGCTCGCGAGCGGCACGAGCACGACCGCCGCGGCGGAGTCACTGGGCATCTCCACCGCGACGCTCCGGGCGCACGTGCAGGCCGTCCTGCGGAAGCTCGGTGCCCACTCTCGCCTCGAAGCGGTCGCCGAGGCGGCACGCCTCGGTCTCGTGACCCTCGAATCGTGGACCCGCGATCGCATAGGTCCCCCGCGCGGGGGATCCGGTCCTTCCCCCGAACGGTCATAACTCCATCCGTTCGGGTGTAGGGCCCCACTGACCCACCGCTAGCATCGGAGGCGCAAGAAATGGCGAAGCTACTCGTGGCCGACGACCTGGTGCCCATCCGACAGATGGTCCGCATCACCCTGTCTACGCAAGGATGGACGATCGTCGAGGCGAAGAACGGGAATGAGGCGCTGGAGCTCGTCCGCTCGGAGAAGCCCGACCTCGTCCTCCTGGATGTCGACATGGGCCCGGGCCCGAACGGGTTCGACGTATGCCGCCAGATCAAGGCCGACGAAGCAACCAAGGACATTCCCGTCGTGATGCTCACCGCGCACGAGAGCGACAGCGACCGCGCGATCGGGTTCGCGGCCGGCGCGACGCAGTACCTCACCAAGCCATTCGGGCCGCTCGAGCTCATCGATACGATCCGCGGAATCCTGGCACACAGCTAGAACAGAAACAGCGATGAGCGACGACGACACCAAAGACATGGTCGAGACGGTGGACGTGTCGCCGCGCGAGGCGGAGATCCCACAGGCCCCGGGCGCGGATGTCTTCCGGCAGCTCCTTCATCAGGCCGTGCGCGTCGCCGACATGGCTAACTCGCAGGCCATGCGCATGGCGCTCGACTTCGCGAAGGTCTACGAGCGCGAGCAGGGCGTCCGCAAGGAATTCGAGTCGCAGCTCAAGAGCATGACGCTCATGGAAAAGCAGGCGACGCGTTACGCAGAGGACCTCGCCGGGATGCTTCGGAGCGAGCGCGAGCGCCGGCAGGAGCTGGAGCGCGCTCTGGAGCAGGAACGCATCGCGAGCGAGGAGCTACGACGTACTGGACTGCAGGGCATCAGTCACCTTCTGCTCGCGGCGACGATCAAGGACCGCACCACCGGGGCGCACCTGCAGCGCGTCCGCCGGTACGTCGAAGCGATCGCCGAACGCCTGGGCCTACCCGCCGCGCAGGTCGAGGAGCTTGGCTACTCCAGCGTCATGCACGACGTCGGCAAGATCCACACGCCCGACCACATCCTGCTGAGCGAGCATCACCTGTCGGACGACGAGTTCAGCGTCATCAAGCAGCACTGCATCGACGGCGAGAAGATGCTCGGAACCGCGCGATTCTTCGAGACGGCGCGCGCCATCGCGCGCGAGCACCACGAGCGTTGGGACGGCAAGGGTTATCCGGACGGGAAGAAGGGCGAGCAGATCTCGCTCGCGGCTCGCATCGTCTCTATCGCCGACGTTTTCGACGCGCTCACCTCGAAGCGCCCGTACAAGGAGGCGTGGTCGGCTGAGGCCGGTCTCAAGGCGATCGAGGCCGGGGCGGGGGAGCGTTTCGATCCCGAGATCGTCGCCGGGTTCGTCGCCCTTGCGGAAGAAGGCGTCCTCGAGCGCATCAGCTCGGAGGTCGGGGCGTCGGAGGACGACGACCACTCCGGAAGCCCAGCCAGGTAAGACTCGCGCCCGCGGCGACGCTCACGACGACCGAGAGAGCGACGAAGACCGCCAGGGTCACGATCAGCAGATCCGCGAGTCCATAGGCGGCCAGCACTTCACCGAGATAGTCGCGGACCAGATACGCGCGGATCGTCCCGCCGATGAGTCCCGCTACGGCGCCGACGGCCACCCCGATGCCGAGCACCGCGCTCTCGCGGCTGCCATCGCGCGCGAGCCATAGTCCGAGGGCTGCATAGACCGCGGCCGAGAGAACGATGCCGACGACGGTCAATATCGCGCCGCCGCCGCTCAGCGCTGGACGGGCTCGGCCAGGCAGCTGCGACAACTGGTCGTTGCTGACGACTGCTTCGGCGGTGCCGATGCCCACGAGCACGACGACCGCGAGGACGATCAGCCCTGCGCGCACGTGCCGACCCTCGGGCGCGTGGCTTGCTCCGTCAAGCCGTGATGGCAGAGCCCGATCCCCCGCGCCGACGCCGGAGCCGGGCACCGGTATCCGGACCTTCCGGACACGAAGAGCCTCAGCGCCTGGCGCGACGCCGCGGCGCATTGCCAGGCGTGCGACCGCGATACGGTCTACGTGACCAACGCCGTGAAGCACTTCAAGTGGCGACCCGCTGGAAAGCGCGGCTTCACGAAAAGCCGAATCGGAAGGCGAGATGGCGGCCTGCCGGCTCTGGCTCGACGCCGAGATCGGGATCCTGAAACCGCAGGTCGTGGTGTGTCTCGGGGCGACGGCGGCGCAGGCCCTGATTTCCCCGAGTTTCAAGGTCACGAAGCGGCGCGGGAAGCTCGTCCCGTCCCAGCTCGCGCCCCCGTCATGGCGACGGTCCACCCTTCGTCGATTCTCCGGGCGCCCGACGATGACGCCCGCGAGCGGGAGCGCAAGCTCTTCGTCGCAGACCTCCGCGCAGTCGTGAAGGTCATCCGAGGACTGGCTTAGGCGAGCCTCCCCTAGGCCGGGCGCCTCTGTGGCGTTTGATGCAATCCCGATTACTTGACGCCGTGCGTTGCTGGGATTACATCTGATGTAACACGAATGCTCAGGAGGGCGCGAGATGGCAACGACAGATGAGGTCAAGGGCTGGCTGACCGGGCGGCTTCCCAAGGACTGGTTCTCCGCAGCTCCGGAGATCCGCATGGACGAGGACGAGATCTGGGTCATCGGGACCCTGCCTGAGGTTCAGGCATCGGGCGGGCCCGACGCCGCTAAGGCCGCGCGCGACGGCGCGATACAGCGATTCCGTGAGGGCACGCGCGAGGAGCGCATCAAGATCGCCGACGAAGCCCGCCAGCGCTTCGGAAAGAATCTGGCCTGGGGCGCAAAGGTCGGTGACCAGACTGCGCTCTTCACCCACATGGCCGTGCCGGTCATGACCCGGCTGCGCTTGCCGGAGCGCGAGCTGCTCGACACGCTCGTTCGTTCAGGCGTGGCCCGCAGCCGCTCGCACGCCCTCGCCTGGTGCGTGCGCCTGGTCGAGAAGAACGAATCGGCGTGGCTCAGCGAGCTGAAGGAAGCGCTTTCGAAGGTCGGCGACGTGAGGTCGCAGGGGCCGCTCAACTAGTGGCGACCGAAGTCCGCGAGGCGCTCAAGGCTGAGCCCGATCCGGCCAGCGCGCTTCTCGATGCGTACTCGCAGGCGGTCATCCACGTCGTCGAACGCGTCTCGCCGAGTGTGGTCAACGTCCGTCGCGGCCGGAGCGGCGGCAGCGGCGTGATCGTCGCGCCCGATGGGTACGCGCTGACCAACGCGCACGTCGTCGACGGAGCACGGGAGGTCGCGGTCACGCTCGACAGCGGCGCCGAGCTGACCGCCGCGGTGGTCGGCACCGACAACGCGACGGACCTCGCCGTGATCCGCATCCTGGCCTCGGGTCTGCCGGCGGCGGAACTCGCCGATACGGAATCTCTGCGGGTCGGACAACTGGTCATCGCGATCGGCGACCCGCTGGGCTTCCACTCGACGGTCACGACCGGTGTGGTGAGCGCACTTGGTCGATCGCTCAGCGCGAAGGACGGCCGGCTCATCGAGAACGTCATCCAGACGGACGCGGCGCTCAATCCCGGGAATTCCGGCGGTCCGCTCGTCGACACGCACGCCAAAGTGGTCGGGATCAACACCGCGATCATTCCGACGGCGCAAGGTATCTGCTTCGCGATCCCCGCGGCGACCGCGCGCATGGTCGCGGGCATGCTCATTCGCGATGGTCGCGTCCGCCGGGCATATCTCGGGATCGGCGGAGCCGCAACGCCCATCGGTCGCCAGCTCGCCAATGAGCTCGGTATCACGAACGCTTCGGGGATTCGGGTCCTCGAAGTGGTCGCGGACGGGCCCGCGCAACGGGCGGGCCTCGAGGTGCGGGACCTCATCGTCGATATCGACGGCGCGCCGGTCGCGACGCTCTCGGACCTCCAGCGCACTCTCGCCGCGGACCGGATCGGCCGCTCGGTCGAGCTCGGTTACGTGCGCTTCGGCGAGCTCAGGCGAACG
>JALYLL010000089.1 GCA_030774255.1 Chloroflexota bacterium
GGACGTCGCGGTCGTCGAGCAGCTCGCCGAGCCACTCACGCCCGACGTGCCGAGGGTCTCGCCGTTCACGAAGCCGGAGACCGTCGCGGTGAACGTCGGCTCGACAGCACCGGACTCGCGGGTCTGATCGTCCGCGGTCACGGTGAGATGCGCGAGCGTGGCCGTGACATCGGTCGAGAGTCCGGGCGCCGCGTTGTAATTCGCATCTCCCGCCTGCGACGCCGTGATCGTGCATCTGCCGGTCCCACTTGTAATCGCCACTCCCGCGGAACACGCGCCCGAGGCGGTGAACGTCACGCTCAGGCCCGAGCTCGCGGTCGCGGTCGGCAAAAGGGTCGTCCCATAAGAAGCGGAGGCGGGCGCGTTCATCGCGCCGATGGTTTGATCCGCCTTACGCGCGGTGACCGTGCGCGTCACGGTCGTCGCGGCGGCGTAGTTGCCATCGCCCGATTGCGAAGCGGTGACGACGCAATCAATCGTTCCGCTCGTCATCGTGACAGTCGAGCCGCTGATGGTGCAGCCACCACTCGCGCCGACGCTCACGGCGAGCCCCGAGGTCGATGTCGCGCTCACGGAGAAGCTCGTTCCGTACGTGGCGGGGCTGGTTGGCTGCGCGAACGTGATCGTCTGGCTCGCCCTCGCCGCGCCTACGGTCCGTGTGACGTTGGATGCCGCCGCATACGTCCCATCGCCGGTCTGGCTCGCGACAAGGATGCAGTCGGTGGTGCCACCGGTCATCGTGACGGTCGAGCCGCTGATCGTGCAGCCGCCGCTTGCCGCGACGCTCACTGGGAGTCCCGACGTTGACGTGGGGCTCACGATGAAGCTGGCGCCGTACGTCGCGGGACTGGCCGGCTGCGCAAAGGTGATCGTCTGAGATGTGCTGCCGACCGCGTTGACGGTGACCGATACCGTCGCCGTCGCGCCGTCGATCGTGCCGTCGTTCGCAGTCCAGGCGAAGCTGTCGCTGCCGTTGTAGCCCGCCGTCGGGGTGTACGTGACGCTGGCCGTGTCGGCAAAGGCGCCGGTCGCGCCGCTGCAGATTGCGTTGGTGATCGCGCTCAGCGTGCCGTGGCTTGGCGCGCTCACGATGCGGAAGGTGAGCTCACAGTCCTCGGCATCGCTCGCGCTCAGCGTGACGCTCGTCGAGCTGTTCTGATTCACAGAAACGCTCGTACTTGAGACGTTCGGAGCCGTGTTCGTTGCGACGCCGAAGGCGCCCGGGTTGATCCCGACGATCTTCTCGGTGCCGCCGTCGTGCGTTCCGCCGACCTTGCCGGACCCGCCGGCCCACGATGAGGCGCCGTTGCCGGTGCCCCAGTCCGTCGGCGACGCAATGTGCGCGCCGAATGCGACGACGACGTTCGCGCCCGCGGTCGCGGTGTAGAGCAACGTGATGTGCTTCGTGATCGCGCCACCGCCGCTCGTGGTCGTGTAGGCGCTGAGCGACAGGCTCGACGCGTTCCACACGCTGATCACACCTGCGCGCTGGCTCGGGATGGTTGGATCGGACGGAATGCCGAGTGTCGTCGCGCTCCCGCCGCAGGCGGTGACGCCGGCGCAGGGATCGGCGGTCGATCGCTGGATGGTTCGGTCGTAGTTCTCGATGAAGTCCATGAAGTGCTTGTTCGAACCGACCGAGGAATCCCGGAAGTCGTATGAGATGACGAGCGTGTGCACGCCGGCTGTCTCGCCGGTGATCACGAGGCGGGACGGGATCGTCAGCCCCTGCGCGTACGCGCTATTAGCTCCGTTCAGCGTTCCGCCCCATGCCGCGGTCGTCGTCTTCCACGATTCCGCGCTCGCGGTGGTCGCGGCCGCTGCCGGGAACGGCAGGAGCGCAGCGTCCAGCGAAAGGACGAGCAGCGTGGCGACCGCGAGGCGCCATGCCATGCGTGGACGCGGGGACTTTTCTTGGGGGAGGTTCGGCACGATGCATCATTTGTAGCCGCGGAGCTCGTCAGTTCTCTCACCCGAACAGGGCATCCAGGGCAGAAGTTCGAAGCCGTGCGGTGACGGTGTGTGACGTCGCAAGACATCGGCGACAGATGTCCCGAGGGCACGGTAGAGATCGCGTACGAGGCGACAAGCTCTGACATGCGATGGTCGCCAAGTCCATCTCTTTCTACACAGGGTGATCCTGGTTCAGGTCGGCGTTGAGGAGATCCGCCAAGATTCTGGCTGACGCAGGCCCGACGATCGGACGTGCGCTTTCTTCGACGGCGCGCATACATGAAAGCCGAA
>JALYLL010000090.1 GCA_030774255.1 Chloroflexota bacterium
CCTCGGAAAGGGGATCGCGTGAAAGCGATACAACCAGCTAAGGCGCTTCTCGTCGCAGCCGTCATCGGGCTCGGCCTTTCGGGCGGGTTCGCGGCGGCCGCCTTCCTTCCCGGCGGTAGCGCTCCCAAGGCGATCACGCAGGCCTGGGACCAAACCGTCGGCCAGATGTTTGGCAACGGGCTTGGCAACAAGGGCTCGTACTTCACGGCCGCGGCGACGTACATCGGGATCACCGAGACCGAGCTCCGGACGGAGCTTGGAACCGACAAGAGCCTCGCCGACGTGGCGGTCGCACACGGCAAGACGCGCGACGGACTCATTGCCGCGCTCACCGCGGCGCAGCAGCGGGACATCGCGACGCTCGTCGATCAAAAGGGCATCGGGGCGCGCCCGAACCCCGCGAACGGCCCCGGGCCGGGCTTTGGCCGCGGACCCGGCGGCAGGAACGTGACCGGCGATTCAGAGGCTGCGGCGGCCACATACCTCGGTACGACCGAAGCCGATCTCGAGACGAAGCTTCGCGCGGGCCAGACGCTCGCTCAGATCGCCAACGCGACCCCAGGCAAGAACCGTGACGGTCTCGTCAACGCCCTCGTCGCCGACGCGACCGCGAAGATCGACGCCGCCCAGAAGGCCGGGACGATCACGGCGGATCAAGCGACGCAGCAGAAGGCGAACCTCTCGACACGCATCGCGCAACTCGTCGATAACGTCGGTCGGCGTGGCCGCTAGCAACAACCAGCTACCTCCTTCCGCAGACGGTGCCGGACTCAAAAGGTCCGGCACCGTCCCCGTTTGGGTGCTCAAGCTCACTGCTATCGCGACCGTTCTCAACGTCTTCTTCTTCGGATTCGGTTACGCACGCGCGAACGTGAAAGACGTCGCCGCGCCGCTGCAACCGCCGGTCGTCACGACCGCGACCACCCGTGCGGCGGCAGTGCCGACGCCCACACCGTCTCTAAATCTCCGCAGGGGAGTGCGCACGACTACGAACCCGGCGATCACAAGTACGCGCCACTCCTAGTCCCTGCGAGGGACCGCGGGTCCTGTCCCGGGGTCGGGGTCGCGCGCTCGCCTACCGGTCCGCTCCACCCGCGTCGCGATCGGTCCCGAGCGACGCGGCCGGTTTGCGGCTCGCGCACAACCCGCTCCCCCGTGCCACCCGCGGGCCGTCGCGGACTAATTAGAAGCTGGTGACCGCCGGGATCAGGTCGCGCGCGATGATTTCGAGTGGCGTGATCTTGTAGACGTCCTTCACGCCGCCGATCGCGGTCGTGAAGCCCATGCGGGAAAGCCCGCGGAGCTGTTCGACGAGCTGACCGATATTTTCGCCGCGGTCGCCCACATCGAAGCGGAACATGCAGGTCTTCTCGATGTCGTCGTAGTTCCGCTTCTCGCGCTCGCAGTGCCGCTTCAGCACGTCGAGCTTGTGCTGGACCTCAGGAGTCGGGAAAAGGTTGCACGCATCGGCGTACTTGGCCACAAGTCGGAGCGTCTTCTGTTCACCCATCCCCCCGATCATGATCCGAGGGTGCGGGCGTGTGAGGCTCTGCGGCGAGTTCAGCGGCCGCTCGAACACGAACTTCTTGCCTTCGAGGCGAGCCTCGTCGCCTTTCCACATTTGATGGCAGAGGCGCAGCGTGTCCTCCAGCCAGTCGAAGCGCTCGGGGACGGAAGGGAACGGGATGCCCAGGCTCTTGGCCTCGTACTCGTTCCAGCCGGCGCCGATGCCGAGCATCCCACGTCCGCCGGAAAGAACGTCGAGCGTATTCACTGTCTTGGCTAAGACGCCCGGGTACCGGTAGACGACACCTGTCACGATGGTGATGAGCCGGGCACGTGATGTGTTCGCCGCGAGATAGCCGAGGGTCGTGTACGCCTCGAGCATCTCCTGCTCGGGCGGACCGAGCGATTGGATCTGAAAGAAGTGATCCATCACGCCGATGATGTCGAACCCGCCCTGGTCGGCGGTCCGCGCGATCTTCCCCAGCGTGGGACCGATCTCCTTCGCTCCGCCGGGCCAGGTGAAAGACGGGATCTGCAGACCGATCTTCGTGTTAGGTGACCTTCACGCGGTCCGGGAAGTACTTGCGGACCTTTTCCACTTTCGGCGCCGCGGTGTAGACGATGTACGGCTGCGTCGGATTACGTTCGGCGTAGTCCTGGTGATAGTCCTCCGCCTCGTAGAAGCGCTCGAGAGGCTTGACCTCGGTGACGATCGGCGCGTCGAAGACCTTCGCGGCGTCGATCTGAGCGATGTATGCCTCCGCGATCCGGCGCTGCGCGTCGTTCGCATAGAAGATCGCCGAGCGGTACTGCTTTCCGACGTCATTGCCCTGGCGGTCGCGCGTCGTCGGATCGTGCGCAATCGAGAAGAACACCTTAAGCAGCTGACCGTAGCTGACCTTCGCGGGATCGAAGCGGACCTCGACGGCCTCGGCGTGGCCCGTGCGGCCCGATGAGACGACGTCGTAGTCCGCGGTCTCCGCCGTTCCTCCCGCGTAGCCCGAGGTCACGGACTTCACGCCGTCGAGCTGCTTGTAGACGGCCTCGACACACCAGAAGCAGCCACCCGCCAGGACCGCGACGGCCTCGCCGCCCTCTGAGGGCACCTGCTCGTCGACCGTCGGATTGGGGAACTTCTCTGGAGAGACCACGACCACAGAACGATAGGCTCCTGACGAACATTCCCGAATGACCACTCCGACGACCGCCCGCAAGCAGCTTCGCGCTCACGCGCTGAAGCATCCCGAAGCCTGGGCGGATGAACCCTGGCCTGGCGACCACGTGGCGAAGGTCGGAAAGAAGATCTTCGTATTCCTCGGCGGCGAGGGCTCGGATGTTTCGGTCGGAGTGAAGCTGCCCCGTTCGCTGCTCTTCGCGCGCGCGCAGCCGTTCGTGACCAAAGTGGGCTACGGAATGGACAAGTCCGGCTGGGTCGTGGCGCGCTTCACGAAGGGCGATGAGATCCCGCTTCCCTTGTTGCGTAGCTGGATCGACGAGAGCTACGAAACCGTCGCGGCCACAGCGCTGCCGAAACGCAAGAAATGAAGATCGCTCCCGGTATCCATCGCCTCGGCACGGGACTCGTCAACTCGTACCTGCTCGAAGAGAGCGGAGAGGTCACGATCGTCGATGCCGGCGCCCCCGGCTATTGGAACGACCTCCCGAACGAGCTCGCAACGATGGGTCGCACGTTCGCTGACGTTCGAGCGCTCGTGCTCACCCACGCGCACATCGACCATGTCGGGTTCGCCGAGCGCCTACGCCGCGAAAAGGGCGTGCCGGTGAGCGTGCACGAGCTCGACGCGAAGATGGCTCGCGGCGAGGCGAAACCCCAGAACCAGAAGATGCTCGGCATCGGCTTCGCTGCCCTGCGCTTCATCCGTTTCGCGCTGGCGAAGGGGATGCTTCGCGCCACGCCGATCCTCGAGGTCGCCACATTTGGCGACGGCGTCACCCTCGACGTGCCCGGCGCGCCGCGCGTCATTCATCTTCCGGGCCACAGCGAGGGCAGCGCGGCGCTATATCTGCCCGCACGCAGGGTGCTCTTCGTCGGCGACGCGCTCGCAACGCTGAATGTGCTCTCGGGGAAGACCGGGCCGCAGCTCGCACCTTTCGGGAGCGATTTTCCTCGCGCACGTGAATCCCTCAAGCGGATCGAGACTATCGAAGCGGACGTCGTGCTTCCCGGTCATGGCCAGCCCTGGACGAATGGCGTTGGCGAGGCGATACGTCTCGTACGCGAGGGCGCGCCGAACTAGAACTCAAGAGGGCGGCGGCCCGACGACCCGTGTCCCGTGCTTGGCCGCCGTCGCGGCGAGGCGCTCGAAGTCTGGTGGCTGGCTCGGTGGCGGAGGGATCTCGCGCCGTCCGGCAGGTTCACCGATCGCGCGAAAGAGCTGTTCGTGCTCCGAACCGGGACTCAAGAGAAGGAGCAGGCTGGCGTCGCCCGAGGCGAAAACGAACGCATGATGAACACCTCTCGGTGCGAGGAGAAACGACCCGGCGGAGGCTTCGATCGTGCGGTCGCCGATGACCATGCGGACCGTTCCCGTGCGCACGTAGAAACCCTCGTCCTCGCTTTCGTGAAAGTGGAGTGGCGCGGCGAGACCTCGTGGCCCATCGACCTCGACGAGCAGATAAGCCCCTGTCTCAGCTGGTAGCGCTCTGTAGGTGTACAGGCCGCCCAGCACCCAGAGCGCCTCCCCCTCATCCGGCCCTCTTGAGACGACGTGGAGCAGAGGCGCGGTCATGCGCTGACACCTTCGTCCTTCAAGATCGATCGCACGTAGGCGCGCACCTCAGCCGTGTCGGGCATGTCGTGCACCGCCGCCAGATGCTCGGCTTGAGCTTGAACCACTTCGTGTTCATCGCCCGATACCGCCAGCGAGCAGGGGCCGGGGAATTCTCGGCAGTCGATGATCTTTCGGGCCATCTTTCATTCCTCCGCGATTTGGTCTGGGCCGACCGTAGCCCTACCAACGGCGCTGGCCCATCCCAGGAAGCTGGGATTGTTCGCGTCGAAGGGCCGCCTACTCTTCCTTGAGTGGGTAATCGCGGACCGCTACACGCGCAGCACGAGATCGTCCGGCTCTGTCACGCCGGGCTCGATTCCACGACCCTGCGGCGCGAAGTGATGAATGAGATGCGGCATGTCGTGCCGGCTGACGCGTGGTGCTTCCCGACCGCCGATCCGGCCACGCTCATGATCACCGGGAACGTGGGCGAAGGCCTACCAGCCGAGGCGGCACCGCGCTTCTTCGAGATCGAGTACTCGCTTGGAGACTTCAACAAGTTCGCTGAGCTGGCGCGCCGCACATCGCAGGTCGGGACGCTTCGCGAGGCGACAGGCGGGGATCTTTCACGCAGCCCGCGCTGGCGGGAAGTCTTCCATCCCCTTGGCTTGGACGACGACCTCCGCGCGGCGCTCGTTGCCGACGGCGCGTGCTGGGGGTATCTCGCGTTGCACCGCGGGGGCGCATCTTTCAGCCCTGAAGACCTGCAATTCGTCGCGCGAGTCGTCGGCCACCTCGCGGAGGGTCTCCGTGTAAGCCTTATCGTCGAAGCGTCCGAGACGCAGGAGTCCATCGATGGGCCCGGCCTCGTTCTCCTGGACGACGCGTTCGAGGTCGCGTCGACCAGCTTGTCGGGAAAGCACTGGCTCGCCGAGCTCGGCGCGCACGAACAACCCGACATCGGCGTCCTCCCCGCGTCGGTCTACGCCGTGGCCGCCCGGTTACGCGCGCTCGAACAAAGCGATTCGGCGGGTCCCGAGCTCATGCCGCGCGCACGTGTGCGCACGTCGTCGGGACGTTGGATGATCGTGCACGCAACTCGCCTCAGCGATGCGGAACGACGGGGCCAGATCGCGGTGATCATCGAGCCGGCGCATCCCTCGGAGATCGCGCCGCTCATCGTCCGTGCATACGACCTGTCTCCGCGTGAACGAGAGATCACCCAGCAGGTGATCCGCGGATTGTCGACGAGTGAGATCGCCGAGCAGCTCTTCATTTCCGCCAACACGGTGCAAGACCATTTGAAGGCGGTCTTCGCCAAGGTCGGCGTCTCGAGCCGGCGCGAGCTCGTAGCGCGAATCTGGTCACAGCAGTATTGGCCGCGCGTCGCGAGCGGCACCCCGCTAGCCGCGGACGGCCGCTTTGTCGAGGCGCAACTGGGATAGGGTCCGGTAATGCCCGATCGCTTCAAGACAATCATCGAGCCGTTCCGCATCCATTCCGTCGAGCCGCTGCGCATCACCACCGAGGACGAGCGCCGCAAGAAGATCAAGGACGCCGGTTACAACGTCTTCGCCTTGCGCGCCGAGGACGTGCTCATCGACCTCCTCACCGACTCGGGCACCGGGGCGATGTCGCGAGATCAGTGGGCCGCGATCCAGCACGGCGATGAGAGCTACGCGGGATCGCCGTCGTGGTTCCGTTTCCTCGAGGCGGTGCAGCGGCTGTTCCCCTTCCGGCACGTGATCCCGACCCATCAGGGCCGTGCCGCCGAACGGATCCTCTTCTCGGTCATCGCCGGTCCGGGCAAGGTCATCCCGAACAACACACATTTCGACACGACGCGCGCGAACATCGAGGCGACCGGCGCCGAGGCCGTCGACCTCGTCATCGCGGAAGGTCGTGAGCCACAACGAATCCACCCTTTCAAAGGAAACATGGATGTCGCTGCGCTCGAGGAGCTCCTCGCGAAGCGGGGACCAGACGTGCCGGTGGTGTTTCTGACCGTCACGAACAACTCCGGCGGGGGCCAGCCGGTCTCGATGGAGAACATCCGCGCCGTTCGTGCCGTTTGCGACCGTCATCGTGTGCCCTTCTTCCTCGACGCATGCCGCTTCGCGGAGAACGCCTGGTTCATACGCCTGCGCGAGAAGGGCTACGCGGACCGGAACGTGGGCGACATCGTGCGCGAGATGGCTTCATATGCCGACGGCATGACGATGAGCGCCAAGAAGGATCCGCTCGCAAACATCGGCGGGTGGCTCGCGATGAACGACGACGCCCTAGCCGAGAAGTGTCGCAACCTCCTCATCCTCACCGAGGGCTTTTCGACCTATGGAGGCCTCGCCGGACGCGACCTCGAGGCGATCGCCCAGGGATTGTCCGAGGCGATCGAGCCCGATTACCTTCGCTACCGCATTCGCTCAACGGAATACCTCGCCGACGCGCTCGACCGCGGCGGGGTACCGATCGTGAAACCCGCCGGCGGACACGCCGTCTACATCGACGCCCGGGCGTTCCTCCCCCACATCCCGCCGCTCGCATACCCGGGAGAGTCGCTCGCCGTCGCGCTCTACGAGACCGGCGGGATCCGCAGCGTCGAGATCGGCACCGTCATGTTCGGCCGCCGTCCCGACGGCAGCGAGGCGCCCGCGGCCATGGACCTCGTGCGCATGGCGATCCCGCGACGGACCTACACGCAGAGCCACATCGATTACGTCATCGAGGTCGTCCTGGCCGTCGCGAAGAGGTCGTCGGAGCTCCGCGGCTACCGGATCATCGACGAGCCGCCGCAGCTCCGCCACTTCACCGCGCGGTTCGAGCCGCTTCCCGCCCGCTAAGCGATGAGCCGCTCAAGCGCGCGCAGCTGACGATCGACCTCTTTCGGATCGCGGCCATCCGCCGGAAGCATGAACAGCCCTTTCAGAGTCGCGACGATCAGCGCCGCGAGGTCGTCGGGTTTCGCGGCGCCTGCCACAGCGCCCTCTTTCGCCGCTTGGCGTAGGAGTGCGCTCAGCACCTTCTGCCACGTGCTGTCGACATCGCGCACGATCGCGGCGATCGCGCGGTCGCGACGTCCACGCATCGCCAGCTCACCCATGACGACAAAGAGCTTCGGTTCGGTTCTCGCGAGACGCCGGATGCCGGCGAAGTGTGCCCGCACCTGCTCGCCGGGCGAGCCCGCAGGCTGCAGCGTCGTCCGGAAGCGCTGCATCGCATACGCGACCACCCCGCGGATCAGCTTCTCCTTCGTCGGGTAGTAGTAGTGCAGCGTCGCGATGTTGACTCCGACCTTCGCCGCGATGTCGCGCGTGCGGAGGCCCTCGAAGCCCCGCTCGGCGAGGAGGTCGTATGCCGCTTGTACGAGTGCCTCTTGTCTTTCCATCAATCAGATGATTGAATGGTAGGGCACGCCCATCCAACGCGACAGGGGAGGTCCATGAGATGGCCAGAACAGTAGACGCACCGAGAGAGACGAGGTCGGAGCGACCGCTCGCGGGGAGGATCTTCGGTCTCTTCACGCCGGTCCTGAATCACTTCGTGACGCGAATCGCCGGCAAACGCTACGTCCCCTTGTATGTCCTCCTCCGCCATCAGGGCAGACGCTCCGGCCGCGCATATGCGACCCCCGTGGTGGGAATGCGCGTCCCGGGTGGATTCGCGATCCCTATGGCGTTCGGTGAAGGCGCCGACTGGTACCGCAACATCGTGGCGAGCGGCGGCGCCACCATCCGGCAGCACGGGACCGAACATCAGGTCATCGATCCAGCTGCCATCGATCCGGACTCGGCCGCGTCTCCGTTCCCGGGCTGGCAGAGGCCGGTGTTTCGCGCGCTTGGGATCCGTCGGTTCTTGTTCCTGAAGGGCAGCTAACGGCGAGCGCGATTCGAGTCGTGTAGTTTCGCGTCGTGCCCGATAGCACCGTCAACGTTCGGTACATGGTCGACGACGTCGATGCGGCCGTCGCCTTCTACACGTCGCACTTCGGATTCACGTTGCGCTCCAATGCCGCGCCGGCGTTCGCGGACGTCGTGCGCGGTAGCCTGCGGCTCCTGCTGAGCGGCCCGAAGAGCTCAGCAGGCCGGCCGATGCCCGATGGTCGACAACCGGGACCCGGCGGATGGAACCGCATCCACTTCGTCGTCGAGGACATCGAGGCCGAAGTCGCGCGTCTGCGCACAGCAGGCGTGCGGTTTAGAAACGACATCATCAGCGGGCCCGGTGGCAAGCAGATCGTTCTCGACGATCCTTCGGGCAATCCTGTCGAGCTGTTTCAGCCTTCGGGGCAATACCGGTGATCACCGGGCCGACGACGGGCCAGCAGTGATCCGCCGAGGGCCGTCAGAAGAAGACCGATAAGCGGCAGACCGGATCGGTCACTCGTGCTCGAGGACGGCAACGTTTGGGGGGGAACGATCTCACCAGCGACTGTCGGCGCAGCAGTTACGACTGCGACAAGCGTCGTAGCCGGGCCAGCGGAGGCGCTGGTCGGTGACACGCTCGGCGTCGGGGCCGATGTGGCAAACGCAGTCGGCGATGGCGATGTGGGCGTCGGGGTTGGTATCGGGGTAGCTGTGGGTGTGGGCGCGGGTGTCGGTGTCGGCGAGGGCGTCGGTGTGGGCGTGGCCGCTGGTGTGGGCACGGGTGTCGGTGTTGGCGTGGGCGCTGGTGTGGGCACGGGTGTCGGTGTCGGCGAGGGCGTCGGTGTTGGCGTCGGTGAGGGCGTCGGGGTGGGCGTTGGTGTGGGCGAGGACGTCGGCGACGGCGACGGCGTCGGCGAGGGCGTCGGCGAGGGCGTCGGTGTCGGGGTCGCCGCCGGTGCGACGACAGTGATGGTCTGAGCGGCGCTCGCGTTGTTCGACGCGGCGTCGGTAGCCGTGAACGTGCGGGTGATGATCAGCGGACTCGCCGCGGTGCCTGCCCCGCCGTTGTTGCTGTCGAGAACCGACATCGTGGGCGACGCGCAGTTGTCGGTCGCCGTCGCGTTGCTGGGGTTCGCCGCGGGCACATCGCCTACGACCTGGTAGGTCGCATTGGCCGGCACGCTCGTGATCGTCGGAACGGTGTTGTCGGTGACCGTCACGAGCTGGGTCGCATTCGCGGTATTGCCAGCTGGGTCGGTTGCCGTATAGGTCAGGGTGGTGACGCCGACCGGGAAGTTGTTGAAGGTGGGGCTGCGCGTGACGACCACGCTGCCCGAGTTGTCCGATGCGATGGCCGAGCCAAGCGTGGCGTCGCTGACCGTCGTTTCACAGACGAGTGCCCCTGGACCGGTCACGGAGGTCCTGTCCGGCGGCGCCGTGATCGTCGGCGCGATGCTGTCGACGACGGTGATGGTCTGCACAGCCATCGCGAAGTTGCCCGCGGCATCGGTCGCCTTGAAAGTGCGGGTGATGATCAGCGGGCTCGCGGACGTCCCGGCGCCGCCGTTGTCGGTGTCGAGCACCGCCATCGTGGGCACCCCGCAGTTGTCTGTCGCGGTCGCGTTGGTGGCAACAGCTGCGGGAACACCGCTTAGGAACTGATAGCTCGCGTTGGCCGGCACGCTGGTGATCGTCGGCAGCGTGTTGTCGGTGACCGTGACGAGCTGAGTCGCGCTGGCGGAGTTGGTCGAGGGATCTGTGGCCGTATAGGTGACTCCGGTCGTGCCAACCGGGAAGAGGTTGCCGGCAGGCACGGGACCGCGCGTGATCGTGACGGGCCCGGCCGAGTTGTCCGACGCAGTCGCCGTCCCGAGCGTCGCATCGCTCACGAGGGCAGTGCAGCTGATGTCAGCCAGTCCGGTGGAGGCGGTGACGTTCGGCGGTGCGGTGATCGTCGGTACGGCGGTGTCGCACCACGTGATCGTGCTGGAAGCCATGGTGACGGCGGCGGTGACCGAAAGCGCGCGACCATCGATCGTCGTTCCCGCGCCAAGGGTGATCGCCTCGAATGAAATGATGTTTCCCTTGAAGGTCGTACCCGCGCCGAGCGTCGTCGCCGCGCCAACGACCCAGAAGACGTTGCAGGCGCGCGCCCCTCGCGTGAGGTTCACGTGGACGGTCGCCGTCGTGTCAAGGGCCGCTGCCGTCCTGATGATGAAGACGGCGTTCGGATCGTTCCCGCCGTCCAGCGTGAGATCGGTGGTCATCGAGAAAGCGCCCAACGCCAGAGAGTCGTAGAAGCCGGCCGTGAGCGTCTTTCCACCGAGGTCGTTCGCGGGGGCCGCGGTCGCACCTGTCCGGGTGGAGGCCTCGCCGTACGCGGTCACGAGATTGTCGTGCGCCACCTGCCACGCGGGGGTCGGACCGTACGTCGTACCGATCACGGTCCCCAGGGTCCGGTGAAGCCCGTGATCGCCGTCCCCCACCCTGCGTTTCCATTGATCACGGTCGCGCCCGCGCTGTTGGTGAGGGCCGCACTAGCTAGAACGGCAAAGCGGGCGGCGTCGCCAAGAGCGACCGGCGCCGGGCTGGCCGCGTTCGCAATGCTTCCGAGAACGGCACCGATCACAAGAGCCACCATGATCGCGATCGAGCCGATCGCTTTGGTCCAAGGCTTCATATGCCCAACTCTGGATGCAGCGCCACGCCTTAGAAGAGGCTTGGTCGTTCCCTGCGCGGCACAAGGTGTCCACTACGTTTGAGGGTGGTGTGGTCTGTTTGGAGCCCTCCTTGCAGTTAGGTGCCGTCGCCGGCTGTTCCCTAACTGGAACCGCTGGTCACCGGAACTTTTTCGCGTAGCGCCTTCGCGACCGCAGCCAACAACGGCGCGCTGGTGAAGGGCTTTTCGATCACAGTGCCATCGAAACCGTCGACGCCACCTCGTAGCAGCTCCTCGCTGTACCCGCTCATATAGATGACCTGAAGCGTTGGCCGAAGCGCCTGGAGTCGGGACGCAAGCTCTCGCCCCGACATGCCGGGCATGACCATGTCGGTCAGCAACAGGTCGAGCGGCTTCGTCCAGGTCCGCATCAGCTCGAGCGCTTCGTCTGGTCTGCCTACCTGGAGGACTCGATAGCCGCGGGACTCGAGGATCCTCTGCGCAGCTGTGCGCACCGCATCCTCGTCCTCCACGACGAGGACGGTCTGAGCCGATGTGGCGATCTCATTCGCGGGCATGACAAACCTCGGAACCGCGCGAGCAACAACGGCGTCCCCCGCCGGCAGGAGCACGCGGACAGTGGTCCCCTTGCCGGCTTCCGAGTAGATCGTGATCCGGCCGCCGGCCTGCTGAACGACGCCGTAGGCGGTCGCAAGGCCCAGACCGGTGCCTTTTCCCTGCCCCTTCGTGGTGAAGAATGGCTCGAACGCGCGGGCGAGCACCTCCTTCGACATCCCTTCACCCGAGTCGGTGACGGTGACCTGCACATACCGGCCCGCAGCCAGATCGCCGTGTTGGGCCGCGCTGTCCTCGTCGTACTCCTCGTTCGTCGTCGAGATCAAGAGCGTTCCACCGCGCGGCATCGCATCCCCGGCATTGACGACCAGGTTGAGGAGAAGCTGTTCCAGCTGACCTCGGTCGGCGCGGACGGATGAGAGCCCCGCGCGCAAGCGCATGTCGACGACGATGCTCTCGGGCAACGTTCGGCTGAGAAGCCCGTGCAGCGCTTGAATCAGTTCGTTGAGATCGAGATCTTCGGGATGCACGGCGCCACGCCGCGCGAAGGTCAGCAGCTGCGTGGTGAATCGCGTGGCCCGTTCGGCGGCGCCGCGGATCTGAGCGAGATCCTGCTGGTTCACATCGTCGGGGGCGAGGCGCTCCGTGATGAACTCGCAGTAGTTGAGCACTATCGCGAGCAGGTTATTGAAGTCGTGTGCGATCCCGCCGACGAGTCGGCCGACGCTCTCGAGCCGCTCGGATTGCCGCAGTCGCTGCTCGAGCGCGAGGCGCTGCTCCTCCGCCGTGCGGCGCTCGGTGATATCCCGGATGAACGCGCTGAAAACCTCGCCTGCGGTCGTGGTCACCGGCGTGATCGAAATCTCGATCGGGAATTCGCGTCCATCCCGGGCGCACGCCTCGAGCTCGAGTCGTTTCCCGAGGACCGGCCCCTCGCCGGTGCGTTGGTAGCGCTCGAGACCGGCGAGATGTTTGGAGCGGTACCGCTCCGGGATGATCAGGTCCGCGAGCGGTTTGCCCAGAGCCTCCTTCCGGCTCCAGCCGAATGTCGTCTCGGCCTGATTACTCCACTCGATGATCTCGCCCTGCTGATTCATGCCGACGACGGCGTCGAGGGAAGCGTCGATCATTCCCCGGACACGCGACTCGGCGTGGCGACGTTCGACGAGCTCGGTCTGGACCTTGGCGATCAATCGGTTGAAGTCCTCGCCCAACGTGACGATCTCCGTCGGTCCCGACACAGCGATGCGGGCTTGAACGTCGCCCGCGATGCCCGCGCGAATCGAGCGGCTGAGATCGTGGATGGGCTTCGTGATCAAGCGGTAGACAACGAGGGTGCCGACGAGAAGCAGGAGCAAACGCGCGACGTTGATTCCGACGTCTTGGGCGATCAGATCCGAGACCGACGTGAGCGCGGGGCCGAGGTCAACACCCGCGTAGACCTTCCAGTTGGAGCCGGAGATCGGCGCCTGCGCGTAGAGGCGGTGAGCGCCGTCCACGTCGAGGGTGTCGACTTGACGGGCGCTCGCTGCGAATGGAGTTCCGTCAAGCGAGACGCCGACCCAACGCGCCGAATCCAACGAACGACCGACCGCGGTCCTCCCATCGGCGGTCGTGATAAGAAATTCGTACCGATCCGGACCGGCGAACCGGGAGCCTAGCGACGGCCCGAGGTCCGCAAGATCGACGAAGCCGGCGACGACCCCACGACCGGGAATGAGAACCGCGTTCACCGCACTGGTCCCGCCAGTCCGCGTATCGACGACCGGTCCGGCGAAGGTCGGTTTGAGCACAGCGCTCGAAAACCAGGGCGCCGCCTGGTAACTGGCGCCTTGAGAAGGCGCAGGCAACGAAGAGCAAACGATGGAACCGTCAAGCGCAATGAAATCCAGGTGCGTCTTCTGGAAGATGCCCTGACTGCCGAAGACCAGGTTGCATGAGGTGGACGGCTGATCGAAGAGCGCGGCCAGACTTGGGATCGAGGCTGTCTTCGCGATCGTCGCATCGAGCGAACCCAAGCTCGCCGCGACTTCGGAAGCGGCGAGGTCGGCCGCGAACTGAGCTTCCTTCGTGACGTCGCGCCTAGCGCCGACCTCGGCCTGGGCCCGGATATAGAGGGTGCTCAGGACAGCAGTGGCTGCGAACAGCAAAACGAGCGCGGCTAGATACGCGTGCAGCCCAAAAGTCGACCGGATCCGCGACGTCGTCAACCCTGCTCATCCTCGATTTCTGGCGCGGCGGTTAGGCCGATCCGGGACGAGCCGAAGACAGGGGGAGGCTCTCTGAATGCCGAAACCGATGTCGGTTTCGGAAGCGTGATGTTGGGGCTGGGCGCGCTAGGC
>JALYLL010000091.1 GCA_030774255.1 Chloroflexota bacterium
TCCTCCTGCAGGAGGCTCTGCTCCGCGAGCTGGAGGGCCGCGTCGGCGAATCGCGGCTTGACGCCGCGGTCGCCCGCGTCGCCGATCGCGCGATCGATCCGTATGCCGCGGTCGAGGAGCTCCTGCGCGGATGAGCCACACCGAGCACGAAACGACGGACACCTCGCGCCTCGCATTCCAGGCGACGGTCCACTGCCTCACCGGGTGCGGTACCGGCGAAGTGCTCGGGCTCGGCGGCGCGACGCTTCTCGGGGGAAGCCTCGCGCTGTCGCTCGCTCTCGCCTTCGTCGCGGCGTTCCCCGTCAATCGATGGCTCATCGCGCTTGGCCTCGGCCACGCCGTCGTGCACGGTGCTCACTCGTGATCGAGCTCACGATCTTCCGCACCGGTGGAGTGGAGATCGGCGCCTCCTCGTTCGTTCCGGGCGCGAGCGACGAGAAGAGCTTCGTACCGGTGTGGTCCGCATTGCTGCGGACGCCGGAGGGCAACGTGCTGTTCGACACCGGACTTCACCCTGTGCATGTCGAGCGGCCCGATGCGACGTTCGGGCCCGGCAGTCTCAAGGTCGTCATGACGAAGGAGGATGCGGTCGTCGCGCGACTCGCGTCGCTCGGCGTTCGTCCGGACGAGGTGACCGTCGTCGTGAACAGCCACCTGCACTTCGATCACGCCGGAAACAACGGCGCGTTCCCGAAGGCGACGTTCATCGTCCAGGGCGACCACCTCGCGTTTGCGAAAGGAAAGCCGAACTTCCCGGGCGTGTACTGGGACATTCCCGAGCTCACGTACATGCCGGTGACGGGACGCGTTCGCGTTGCATCCGGCCTGGAGGTCGTGCCGACGCCGGGACACGCGCCTGGTCATCAGTCGCTTGTGGTGGATCTGCCGGAGACCGGTCGCGTCGTGCTTTGCGGCGATGCGGCCTTCACGCGCGAGAACCTGGAGCGCGGTGAGATCCGCGCGCCGGACGAAGCGGCGGCAAAGGAATCGCTCGCGCTGATCCGCTCTCTCGTGAAGGACGACCTGGATCGTGTGTTCACGAGCCACGACGCGGCCAGCTGGCCGCGCTGGCGGCACGCCCCCGAGACCTATCGGTGAGGCTCGTCCTCATCGGCATCCTCGCTCACGTCAAGTGGTTCACCGATCCGCGTTTGCATCCGACCGCGTACGGACTTCTCCTCAGCCTGCCGGTGATCGCCGCGTTCCTGCTCGCCATCGCAGCCGCGGGCGTCGCTTACCTGATCCAGCATCGCGTCCCCGAGCCGAACGCCATCCGCTCGTTGGAGCGCTATGCGAAGACAGGCCCGCTCGCGCTCCGGATCGCTCTTGGCGCCGCGCTCATCGCCGCGGCTGTGGCGAACTGGCTCTTCGTTCCGTCGCTCGTTCTCGACCATGACGCCGTCGGGTTCGGGATGCGAGCCGTCGAAGCCACATGCGGCCTGTTCTTGCTCGCGGGACTGTTCACTCGATATGTTGCGATCCTTCTCGCGCTGCTCGGGATCGTCGCCATGCTCCCGTTCACCGTCGAAAGCATCCTCGAGCAGGTCCACATCCTCGGGATCGCCGTGTTCCTCTTCATCGCCGGTTCCGGCCCGGTGTCACTGGATGCGCGCCGTGACGCCCATCGCTCGATCGCCAGTGAGAAGGCGCCGGGGGCCGCGATCAACGTGCTCCGGATCGCGATGGGCTTTGGCATCGCGTACGGTGCGCTCACCGAAAAGCTCCTGAATCCTCCGCTGGCACAGGCGCTTCTCGACCAGAGCCCGTTCCTCAACGTCCTCCGTCCTCTCGGAGCGAGCGATCCCGTCTTCATTTGGCTGGCGGGGGCGACCGAGCTCGCGATCGGCGTCGTGATCCTTTCGGGCCAGATCACGCGCCCGGTGATGGCGGTGGGTTTCGGACTCTTCAGCGTGACGTTGATCGTCTTCGGCCTCCCCGAGCTCATCGGGCACCTGCCCTACTTCGGGATCATGGCGACGCTCTTCATTGCTCCTGACGCGAACTCCTGGCACGTGCGGCGAGCGCTGCGGCGTGCGGCGTAGCGCTCAGCCGAATGCGAGCTTCATGTCCTGGCGGTCGTCCTCGACGTCGGGATTGCGTACGAGATCCATGAGTCGCGGGCCATTCGGAAGAACGAGGCCGGCGAAACCCTGCGCCTCGCGCTCCGCCCGGAGCGTCTTCCATTCCGCGCGCCCGGCCGGCAGCTCGCAGAGCGCCCAGCGCTCGGTGACGCCTTCCGCGTCTGGTACGGCGACGACTTCGGCGCTTCGCTCCCCGATCACCAGGCGCCCTCGCGACAGCCGGTCCAGCGTGATGCGCGTCTCCGGGCGATCGACGGCGCCGACCACCACCAGGCGCGCGCGCCACGTCGTCGCGGCCAGCGCGGCGGCGAGGATCCAGGGGTCCTGATCGGCGCGGGCGAGCACCCACAGCGAGTCCGCCCCCGCGGCCTCGAGCGCGCGAGCGTCAGCGAACAGCTCGCCGACGTCGCCTCCGAGACGCAGCTCAGCACCGATCTTCATGACAAGGCGATGCTAGCGACCGCCTAGCATCGAGCCGTGCCGCGTCCACAGGCGCCTCCGGTCCAGATCGCGCGCTGGCGCGCCGGCGATTGGCGGGACGATCGTGACCAGGTCGCCGCCGAGGAGCCGCTTCAGCTCTCGCTTGACGGTAAGGCTCTCTCGATCGTCATGCGGACACCGGGCAACGACCTCGAGCTCGCGCTCGGGCTCCTCTGGGCGGAGCGGGTCATCCGTTCCCTCGACGACGTGGCGCGGGTGCGTATGAGCGCGGAGGCAGAGGAGAACGAGCCGCGCGTTTCTTTGGCGAACGATCTCGTCGAGTCGAACCAGGTCGACGTCTACCTCCGTTCGAGTGGCGGCCGACGTCCCGAGCGTTCATTCCTCGCGACGTCGGCGTGCGGGGTCTGCGGCGCCACGACGGTGGAGTCACTCGCGCTTGACTTCCCGCGCCTCGCGCCGGGCCTCACAGTCGGCGCCGCGATGCTGCCGGGACTTTCGGATCGCCTCCGCGAACAGCAGCGGATCTTCGAATCGACGGGGGGCCTGCACGCTGCGGGGCTCTTCAACGAACGCGGCGAGCTCGAGCTCCTTCGCGAGGACATCGGCCGTCACAACGCGGTCGACAAGATCGTGGGCCGCGCTCTGCTCGACGGACGGTTGCCGCTCACTGGATCGGTGCTGGCGGTGAGCGGACGGGCGGGGTACGAAGTGGTGCAGAAGGCGGTGGCGGCAGGGATCCCGATCCTCGCCGCGGTCGGTGCCCCATCGAGCCTCGCGGTCGCGACCGCCGAGAGCTTCGGGATGACGCTCGTAGGTTTTCTGCGCGACGACCGCTTCAACGTATATACGGCGCCGGAACGCATCGGGAGGTAGACGTGGCCAGGATCGCGGCGGACAAGCTCAGCCCGAAGGCACGCGCGATCGTCGATCAGATGGCGACTCTCCCTCAGCTTCCCACGATGACGCCAGTCGAGGCGCGCGGTCGTCCGAACCCGCTCGAGGCTGCACCCGAAGCGGTGGGAAGCGTGACCGCGAGGGCGATCCCCGGACCCGCCGGCCCGATGGCTGTTCGCGTCTACCGTCCCAGAGATCCGCTCCGCGCAGGACTGGTGTACTTCCACGGCGGCGGGTGGGTCCTCGGATCGCTCGAAAGCGCGGACGCGTCGTGTCGCGCGATCGCGAACCGGTCGCGCTGCGTCGTCATCTCGATCGACTACCGACTCGCACCGGAGACGAAATTTCCAGGTGCCGTCGAAGACGCCTACGCCGCGGTCCGCTGGGCATCGAGCGCCGACAACGCGGCGGAGCTGCGCATCGACCCTGAGCGGATCGCGGTGGGCGGCGCCAGCGCTGGCGGCAACCTCGCCGCCGCTGCGGCGCTCCTGGCGCGCGAACGCGGCGGCCCGAAGATCGCCTTCCAGCTGCTCACCGTGCCCGTCGCGGAGCTCAGCTCGAAAGCGGAGTCGCACCGTGAGTTCGCCGAGGGGTACGGCCTCACCAGCGCCGACATGGAGTGGTACGGCCGGCATTACGTTCGGACCGAGGCCGACGCCGCTGATCCACGTGCGTCCGTCGTACGCGCGGACCTGCACGACCTCCCGCCCGCGTTCGTGATCACAGCCGAATGCGACCCGCTTCGCGACGACGGAGAGGCCTACGCGGAGAAGCTGCAGAAACTCGGAATCGCCGCTCGCTACAAGCGCTATCCAGGCATGTTCCATGGCTTCATGAGCTTCCCGGGAGTCTTGCCGGAAGCGGCGGAGGCGTTTGACGACGCGGGATCGGCGTTGCGCGAGGCGCTCGGCTAACCGTCGGCGACGAGGGGCGGGCGGCGGGTCCTGTCCCGGCTACGCGGGTTCCTTCCTCAGCGCACCCTCCCCGCCTGGCAGCTCACTGCCGTTCGCTGCGGGCGGTGCCCCGGGGGCACCCGCGCTTCGGAAGAAACCCGCTGCGCCGTGCCACCCGCCGCGCTTAGTTAGGCCGGCGGCTCGTTCTCGAGCGCCTCTCTTACTTCTCGGATGAACGCGGCGATCGCCTCGGCGTCTTCTGGTTTCGCCTCACGCAAACGCTCGACAGCCATGCCCGCGGTGTAGGTGGCGAGCGGCGCGAAGCGGCGCTCTTTCGTATGCGAGACAACTGCGGCAAGTTGGAGAAGCTCGTCGGCCACCTTCGGATCGAGCCTGGGCTCCTCAATCTTCACGCCGCGTCGTTCGGCGGCTTTCGTCCAGCGCCTGCCGAGGGACTCGAAGAACTCGTTCATCAGGCGAGAACCTTAGCGCCGCGCTTGCGTGTCGGGAAATGCGGGAGTAGAACGAACTCCAATTCCGATGACGGAAATCACTCGTCGTGAGTTCCTGAAGCTCGGAGCCACCGGCACTGCCGGGATGGCGCTCGTTCCCCTTGCTAACCCGCTCGGCTTCAATGTGGCCGCCGCGAAGAAACGCGCCCTGGACCTTCGGATTTCTGGCGCGAAAGAAGTCCACTCTCTGTGCCCCTATTGCGCTGTCGGCTGCTCGCTCATCGCATACACGAAAGAGGTCAACGGAAAGACCCAGCTTCTTCAGATCGAGGGCGACCCCGACAGCCCCGTGAACGAGGGTCGCCTCTGCCCCAAGGGCGCGACGGCCATGCAGCTCGCGACGAGCTCGCGCCGGGTCGAGAAGCCTCAGTACCGCGCGCCCGGGAGCGCGAAATGGGAAGACAAGAGCTGGGACTTCATGCTCGACAAGCTCGCCCAGAACGTCAAGACCGCGCGCGACAACACCTTCGTCGCGCAGGACGCGAACGGCAACGTCGTCAATCGCACCGAGGGAATCGCGTTCGCCGGGGGCGCCGCGTTCTCGTCCGAGGAGGGGTACTTCGCCACGAAGCTCATGCGGAGCTTGGGCATCGTACATATCGAACAGCAAGCCCGGGTCTGACACGGTCCAACGGTGGTCAGTTTGGCCGCCTCATTCGGACGGGGAGCGATGACGAACCACTGGCGTGACATCAAGCACGCCGATCTCATCCTGATCAACGGCGCAAATCCGGCGGAGGCGCACCCGGTGGGCTTCCAGTGGTTCGTGAAGGCGAAGCTCGATCCCACGAAAGGTCCCGGCGCGGGCGGCGGCGCGAAGATCATCCACGCGGATCCGCGCTACACGCGAACGTCGGCGATGGCCGACATGTACCTGCGGATTCGAACCGGGACGGACGTCGCCTACTTCGGCGGACTCATCAACTACGTGATCCAGAACAAGCTCTACCACGAGGAGTACGTCAAGAACTACACGAACGCCTCATTCATCGTGAAGCAGGGCTTCGATTTCAAGGATGGGCTGTTCTCCGGGTACAACCCCGCCACCCGCTCCTACGACATCTCGACCTGGGCGTACGAGCAGACAACGCCGCCGACGACGGAGGGAACCGGTGGAGGGACCGGCGGGGGCGCCGGGGCGGCGGAGGGTCCGTCGACGAGCCAATCGGGTTTTGCGAAACGAGACATGACGCTGCAGGACCCGCACACGGTGTGGCAGCTCCTGAGCAAGCACTACTCGCGCTACACGCCCGAGATGGTCTCGAGCATCACGGGCATCCCGGTCGACCAGTACCTTCAGGTCGCGAAGCTCGTCGGCGAGATGGGGAAGCCCGACAAGGTCATGACCATCGTGTACGCGGTGGGTCTTACGCACCACACGACCGGTGGCCAGCTCATCCGGTCGGGCGCGCTCCTTCAGCTGATCCTTGGGAACATGGGCCGCCCGGGCGGTGGCATGAATGCCGAGCGCGGCCACGCGAACATCCAGGGCAACACCGACCACGCGATCAGCTGGGAGATCCTGCCGGGGTACCTGCGCATACCCGGCCCGGGGCAGAAGAACCTGACCGATTACGTCACCGTCAACGCGCCGAAGAAAAGCGACCCGAACTCGTGGAACTTCTTCGGCACGAATTACCGGAACTTCATGGTCAGCTTGCTCAAGGCGTGGTACGGGCCGAAGGCCACGAAGGACAACGAGTACGCGTTCGACTACATCCCGAAACCCGCTGTGAACTCCTCATGGATGTCGATCTTCGACCAGGCGCTCAAGGGAAAGATGGAGGGCGTGATGCTCTCCGGCATGACGGCTACCTCCATCGGCCCGGACTCGAACCAGGTGATGCAAGCCCTCGGCAAGCTCAAGTGGCTTGTGGTCATGGACCCGCTGCCAACGACCAGCTCCGAGTTCTGGCACGCGCCCAACGTCGACCCGGCGTCGATCCAGACAGAGGTCTTCATGCTGCCGACCACGCACTGGATCGAGAAGGACGGTTCATTCGTCAACAGTGGCCGCTGGTCCCAGTGGAAGGACCAGGTGATCCTGCCGGAGGGCGAGGCGCGCCACGACCACTGGATCATGGCCGACCTCTACGACCGGGTGAAGACGCTCTACAAGCAGCAGGGGGGAAAGTTCCCCGATCCGATCATGGCGGCGACGCTCGACTACAAGGATCCGAAGAAACCGGAGCTCGACGAGATCGCGAAGGAGATCAACGGGAAAAACCTCGCGACCGGCGGGCAGATGGCCAGCTTCGCTCTCCTGAAGGACGACGGGACCACGACCGCGGGTGACTGGATCTACACGGGAAGCTACCCGGACGCGGGGAACCTATCGAAACGGCGCAACGGGATCTCGAACCCGACGCAGAACGACCCGACAGGCATGGGCTTCTATCCCAACTGGGCCTGGAGCTGGCCGCTCAACCGCCGCGTCCTTTACAACCGCGCCTCCGCCGACCTCGACGGGAAACCGTGGGATTCGAAGCGCCCCGGCATCCAGTGGAATGGCACGACCTGGACCGGCGATGTGCCCGACTACCCGGCCACGATGAACCCGAAGGATCCCGCGGCGTGGCTCCCGTTCATCATGAACGGCGAGGGCGTCGGGCGGCTCTTCTCGAGCTCGATGCTCGACGGTCCTTTACCCGAGCACTACGAGCCGTACGAGGCTCCGATCCCAAACCCGTTGCATCCGAATCAATCGGAGGATCCCGTCGCGTTCCTGTACGACCAGGCCGCGGGCCGGCCGAGCCGCTTCGGAAAGGTCGCCGACTACCCGTACGTCGCGACGAGCTACCGGCTCACGGAGCACGAGCACTACGTGACCCAGCACGTGCCGCTGCTGGTGGGGCTGCAGCCGCAGGCGTTCGTCGAGGTGCCGCAGGAGCTCGCCGACGAGAAGGGCATCAAGAACG
>JALYLL010000092.1 GCA_030774255.1 Chloroflexota bacterium
CGCAAGAAGAGATCACCAAGGAAGCGCTCCGCATCCGGGAGGAGTTCATCTCGGTCGCCGCGCACGAGCTGCGTACGCCTCTCACCACTCTGTATGCGCGGCTTCAGCTGGTCGAACGCCGCCTGGCCCGACCAGATCTCGACCCGGCGCTCGTGCTGCGCGACGTCACCCTCGTGCATCAGGCCGCCGACCGCTTGAAGATTCTGATCGATCGGCTCCTCGACATCTCACGCATCAGGTCCGGACAGCTGCAGCTCGAGCGCGGGCAGACCGACGTCGCGGCAATGGTGGGCTCCTTCGTGTCGATGCTGGCCGAGACGTCAGGCCGCCAGATAGCGATGCCGGCGCCGGACTCTCCGGAGAGCTATCGCGTGGCCGTAGACGCCGTCCGAATGGAAGAAGTCGCCGTGAATCTGATCGACAACGCGCTGAAATACAGCCCGGCTGATACGGCCATCGACGTCGAACTCGCGTCGACTCCCGATGCGATCCGGATCGCCGTGCGCGACCGCGGCCCCGGCATCCGGATGGCCGAGCGCGCGCGGATCTTCGAACCGTTCCACCGTTCGTCGCCCAGCGGCGCGCCGGGCGTTGGGCTCGGACTTCACATCGCGAGGGAGATCGTCGAGCTGCACGGAGGATCGCTCACCGTCGAGACGCCGACGGATGGTGGCAGCCGCTTTCGATGCCGCGAAACTCAGACTAGAGAGGCTTGTCCTCGAGCCACTGGCAACCCATCGAGCGGCAATCGTGCGGCCCGTAGGTCGCGTGGCGCGGGCGCCACAGCATCATGACCAGGCCGACCGCCGTCAGAGCGACGAACGCGAGCACGAAGGCGACCTGGCCCTGGGTCGTGAGCATGTCCAGAAGAGCGTTTCCCATTCCCTACCCCTTGCGTCTTCTAACGGCACCGACTTGCGCCGGAACTTCCTCGGCAAAAACTCTAGCGCGACGGACGGCGACGTTTGGTGTCAGGCCGCGGTCAGCGACCAACCCGTTTGCGTGCGTAGGCTCGTGTGTCTGCGTTCTCGACGAGCGCTTCGGCGGTGCGGCCGTCCATCGGGTACGAAGAAACGCCCCAGGAACGCGCCGGCATCTTGATCGCGCCGCCGCCGGGCAGCGTTACGTCGGTCGCGTCGAGGATCTCCATCAAACGGATGACCACTTTTTCGGCCTCCTCGCGCCCCGTGTCGGGCATGACGATCGCGAACTCGTCGCCACCGTAGCGCGCCGGCACATCCTCGGTCCGCACCCGCTCGGTGATGGTCTGCCCGAGCACTCGGAGCACCTCGTTCCCGGCGAGGTGACCGTAGGTGTCGTTGACCTTCTTGAGCTCGTCGATGTCGAAGAAGGCCACGGCCAGGGGCGACTGGCGGCGCTCGGCCCGCGCGACCTCTTCCTCGAGGCGGTCGTAGAAATAGCGGTAGTTGTGGATGCCGGTGAGCGCGTCGGTGTTCGCGGCGCGCTTCAACCGCTCGTGCAGCTCCGCGACTTCGATCTGGGCGGCGATCTGGGCGCCGACCGTCTCCATGAGCGTCAGGTCTCGCTTGCTGAAGGCGGCAACGGCGGGATGGCTCAGCACGAGCACGCCCACCGCCTGCCCGCGCGAGACGAGCGGCACGATGAGCTCGCTCCGGACCCGCGGGTCACCGATGTAACGGGGGTCGGCGCGCACGTCGTCGACGATCTGGCCCTCGCGGTGGGTGAAGACCCAGCCGGAGATGCCGCGGTCGCTCGCCATGCGCGAAGGCGAATCGATGGTCGTCCACGCGCCGGCGACGGCGCGCGACACGAGCTCGTCCGACTGCTGGTCGTGCAGAAGAATCGTGAGCGAGGCGCCCGGGACGGCCCGCAGGAGCACGACCAGTGTCCGGTCGAGGAGCTGCTGGAGGTCGAGGATCGTGTGGAACTCCGGCGTGAGCTCGGACAGGATCGAAAGCTCGCGGCTCGTCGAGGCGACGTCCTCCTCCGCCGCGTGGATGATGCCGCGTGCCTCGACCATCGAGACGAACGCGTTCACGACGGTCGGGTCGTAATAGGTGCCGGCGAACCCCTTGATCTCGGCGAGCGCCTGATCCTCGCGGCGCGCGGGCCGGTACGGCCGCTCGGCGAGCATCGATTCGAACGCGATCGCGACCGCGAGGATCCGCGCCGAGAGCGGGATCTGGTCGCCGAGGAGCCCGTCCGGGTAGCCGGTGCCGTCCCAGCGCTCGTAGGCGTGGCGGACGATCGGCACGACACCGCGCAGGAAGCGGATCGACTCGAGGATGCGCGCGCCGAGGAGCGGGTGCTCCTGCATGATCTTTTTCTCTTCGGGCGTGAGCGGGCCGGCCTTCGACAGGATCGCGGCGGGCACGCCGATCTTGCCGAGCGAGTGGAAGAGGGAGGCGTACCGCAGGTCGCGCAGCTCGTGCTCGCTCATGTCGAGGCGCTCGCCCACGGCGACCGCGTCCGCCGCGATCTTGCGTTGGTGATCCTCGCGGTAATGGTCCCGCGCGACGATCGTGGACATGAGCGTCGAGACCGTCGAGAGATAGGCCTCGTCGAGCTCGCGATAGAGCCTGATCGACCGCATCGTCGAGGCACCGACGCCCGCGAGGATGCCGATGAGCTCGCGCTCCTCGTCGGTGAAGACGTGCGCCTCGTGCCACGTGACGAACAGGACGCCGATGGTCTGGTCGGCGGAGCGCAGCGGGTGAACCAGAAGTGCCTCGTGACCGAAGCGCTCGAGGAGCTTTCGGGTGGGTTCCGGACTGTCGGCGCGCCGAGAGAACGCGACCGGCTGGCCCGTCTCGAGCACGCGCGAGATCGTCGGTGAGCTCTTGGGCAGCGCGAGGACGTCGCTCGTCGCCTTCCCGGTGGTGAACGCGAAGTCCAGCGTGTCGCCGCCCTTGTCGACGTACACGGCGGACACGGTGGGCTTGAGAAGATCGACGACCGACTCAGCGAGGAGCTTGGCCACGTCGACGACCTCGGTCTTCTCCGAGATCGCGAGGCCGATGCGATGGAGCTCGAAGAGGCGGCGGGACAGCGTCGACGTGCGGTCGTACAGGGTGGCGCGCTCGAGGGCGATCGATGCCTCGTTCGCGATCGCGGCGAGCAGCTGCAGGTCGCCCTCGTCGTACGCGGTCGGGCGGCGGCTCTGCGCGGATATCGCGCCGACGAACGTGTCCCGCTGTCGGAGGGGCGCCACGATGATCGATTGCTCGACCACCGCGCCCCAGGACTCGAGATCGGGCATCCCGAGGCGCCGCGCGTCGCGCTCGACCTCCTTTAACAGGAGCGGTCCGCGCTCGATGGTCGCGCCGACGAGCGTGCCCTCCTTCGGACGCTCGACCGGTTCGAGCTCCTTGCCGCCGTCCATAAGGAACCGGTAGCGCACCTTCGAGCCGTCGGGGCTGAGCGTGGCGACGAAGAAGTTGTCCGCGTCCATGACCGCCGCGACCTGGCGATAGACGTTGCGGAAGACCTCGTTCGGGTCGAGCGACGCACCGACGGCGTGGCTCACCTCAACGAGAGTCGCGAGCAGGCGTGCCCGCCGCTCCGCAACGAAGCGCGCGCGGATGTCCAGGTAGCCGACAAGAAACAGCGGCACCGCAGGGAGGAGGAACCACGGCTGGATGAGGACGATCTCGATCGTGATGACCGCGGCGAGTCCCCAGAGGAGCTGCGCCCGACCGGTGCGGCCGATCCAACTGATGGTCGATCTGGTCAGGCGCTCCGTGCCGAGCACGAACTGCAGCGCGATGATCTGGCCGAGGTCCAGCGCGACGAGCGCGGTCGCGGCGATCGCGCCGGCGATGATGACCTCGCCGATCGTTCCGGTGACGCGATCGATCGTCGACATGATCACGAGCTGGAAGGACATCGCGGCGACCCCCGCGCTGATCGCCTGCGCGGCGGCGTTTCGGACGATGCGGATGGGCGACTTCCGAGTCACGAGGTCGTTGACGAAGCGGGCGGACCCCGCGACGAGCGCGAGCGTGCCCGGGGGAAGAAGCACGACCCCCGCCAGGACCGCGACCTCGGAGGCGGAGAGCTCGACGTTCGTCGCGATGCGGATCGGCCGGAGCGAGAGGAGGACGCACAGGGCCCAGATGTAGAAGGCGACGGTCGGCGGCTCGTCACCGAGCACGTCCTGGATCCCGAGCGCGAAGAACGGAACCGCGACAAGGCAGGTGATCGCGATGAAGACGTATGCGCGCGCGGGAATCGGTCTCATCGTCGCCCTTCCAGCACTCCGAACCGTATTACCGGGCTTTTTCGGCCAGGAATCAGGCGGCTATCAGTCGACTAGGAAATCAGGATGGGCCTTCGGCCGTCGGCTCGCGGAACCATCGCACGACGATCTTCTCGGGCCGGTCGACCTGCTGCTCGATCTCCCAACCCGCGCGGACCAATCGATCCACATCGTCCTGATATTTACGAACGTTGGCGTACTCGCGGACCATCGACGCTCGCTGGCCGGGACGACCGGGCCGCAGCTCGCTCGGTGCGAGCGCGCCGCCGATCTTCGCCAAGAGCGACGGCCGCCGCTTGTGGTCGACCTGCGTCGTCGCTCGCTTGATCCGTTCATCGACCGCGTAGCGCTGCATCAGCACGCGTGGCTTCGGCGCGGCTGACTCGCTCGCGTTCACAGGCATCGGGACGTCTCTCCCGCAAAAGCGGCAGAGGATCGCGGCATCCTGGATCTGCTCGGCGCAGTAGGGGCATGCACGCACCGTCGCTAAGGCTAGCGCTGATCGCGTTAGCGCGAGCGGAGCCACCTCTCGCCGAGAAGGATGGCGACGAACAACGCGGCGATGCCGAGGAATTCGCCAAGGCCCCCGCGATCGATGGCGGGCCGGATCACGGCGATGAAGAGAAGGAGCGTGAGGATCGCCGCCGCGGTCGCCATGAAGACCACTCGCGCGGTCACGCGGACGGCGGCTCCGGTTCCGCCGGGGCGAATTCGTCCTTCTTTCCGCGCATGCGCCGGAGCGCCCACGCGATAGGGTCGTAGTGCGCGCTCACGACGCGCTCCTTCAGCGGGATGATCGCGTTGTCGGTGATGTGAATATCCTCGGGACACACCTCGGTGCAGCACTTGGTGATGTTGCAGAAACCGAGGCCGTGCTTCGCGCGAATGATGTCGACGCGCTCGTTCGCGTCGAGCGGATGCATCTCCAGCGCGGCGAGCCGCACGAAGAACCGCGGGCCGGAGAAGCTCTGCTTGTTCTCCTCGTGGTCGCGGATCACGTGGCAGACGTCCTGGCAGAGGAAGCACTCGATGCACTTGTGGAATTCCTGGACGCGCTCGACGTCTTCCTGGTACATGCGCCGCTTGCCGTCGGGATCCTTGGGCTTGGGCTTGAACGGCGGGATCGTCTTCGCCTTCTCGTAGTTGAACGAGACGTCGGTGACGAGATCTTTGATCACCGGGAACGTCTTCACCGGCGAGATGGTGATGTGCTCTCCCGCGGGGAACTCGTTCATCCGCGTCATGCACATGAGCTTCGGATGGCCGTTCACCTCGGCGCTGCACGATCCGCACTTTCCCGCCTTGCAATTCCAGCGCACCGCGAGATCGGGCGCCTTCTCCGCCTGAATGCGGTGGACAACGTCGAGGACGACCATCCCCTCGTCCGCCGCGACCTTGTAGGGCATGAAGTCGCCGCCCGAAGCGTCGCCGCGCCACACCCAGACTTGAACGTCAGTCATCAGTCGTCCCCCGCCGCGACCGCTGTCTTGCCGGCGCCGGTCGCGGCCTCGCCGGTCGGCTTGTCCTCGCCCAGGAGCGCGCTCAGCTCGGCCGGCACCTTGGGGATCGGCTCGGTCGTGATGACGAGCCGGCCGTCGCGCTTTCGCGTGACGACGTTCTTGGTCCCCCACACCGGGTCGGTCTTGGGGAAGTCCTCGCGGGTGTGGCCGCCGCGGCTCTCCTCGCGGATCAGGGCGCTGCGCGTCACCGCTTCCGACACGCCGATGAGGTTCTCGAGGTCGAGCGCCAGGTGCCATCCCGGGTTATAGACGCGCGAGCCGGTCACGCTTGCTTTGGCCGCGCGAGCGCGGAGCCGCTCGAGGCGCGCGAGCGCCTCCTCGAGCTCGTCTCGCCGTCGAATGATCCCGACGAGCTCCTGCATTGCGTCCTGCAGCTCCGAATGGATCTTGTACGGGTTCTCGTCGCCTGGCTTTTCGAATGGCGTTTCCATCCGCTGGGCGAACGCGGTCATCTGCGCGTCGTCGACCTTCGTCGTGCGCGCTTTCTTGCTGTACTCCGCCGCGGCTTCGCCGGCGCGCCGTCCGAAGACGAGGAGATCCGACAGCGAGTTGCCGCCGAGGCGGTTCGCGCCGTGCATGCCGGCCGCGACCTCGCCCGCCGCGTAGAGTCCCGGCACCGTCGCGGCAGCCGTGTCGGGTTCGACGCGAATGCCGCCCATGATGTAGTGGAGCGTCGGACCGATCTCCATCTGCTGCTTCGTGATGTCGACATCGGCCAGCTCCTTGAACTGGACGTACATCGAGGGAAGGCGCCGCTTGATGTAGTCGGCGGACCGGCGCGTCGCGATGTCGAGGAACACGCCACCGTGCTCGGTGCCGCGTCCCGCCTTCACCTCCGAGTTGATCGCGCGCGCGACCTCGTCGCGCGGCAACAGATCCGGGGTGCGGCGGTTGTTCCTCTTGTCCTCGTACCAGGCGTCCGCTTCCTTCTCCGTGTCGGCGGTCTCGGCGCGGAAGAACGCGGGGATGTAATTGAACATGAAGCGCTCGCCCGATTTGTTGCGGAGCGTTCCGCCGTCACCACGCACACCCTCCGTGACCAGGAGGCCGCGGACCGACGGCGGCCAGATCATGCCTGTCGGGTGGAACTGGGTCATCTCCATGTCGATCAAGTCGGCGCCGGCCTCGAGCGCCATCGCGATCCCGTCGCCGGTGTACTCCCAGGAGTTCGAGGTGACCCGCCACGCTCTGCCGACCCCGCCGGTCGCGAGGACCACAGCCTTCGCGCCGAACGCGACGAGCTTGCCGGATTGACGCCAGTAGCCGATCGCACCGGTCACGCGTTCGCCGTCCGTGAGGAGGTGGCGGAGCGTGCACTCCATGAAGACGTCGATGCCCTCGGCGACGGCCGCGTCCTGCAGGGTGCGGATCATCTCGAGGCCGGTGCGGTCGCCCACGTGCGCGAGCCGCGCGTAGCGATGCCCGCCGAAGTCCCGCTGAAGGATGAGACCGTCCTTCGTGCGATCGAAGAGCGCGCCCCATTCCTCGAGCTCGAGCACGCGGTCCGGGGCCTCCTGCGCGTGTAGCTGCGCCATGCGCCAGTTATTCAGGAGCTTCCCGCCGCGCATGGTGTCGCGGAAGTGGACCTTCCAGTTGTCCTCAGGCCACACGTTGCCAAGCGCCGCGGCGATCCCGCCCTCGGCCATCACGGTGTGCGCCTTGCCGAGGAGCGACTTGCAGACGATCGCGGTCTTCGCCCCGCGCGCGTGCGCCTCGATCGCGGCGCGCAACCCCGCGCCGCCCGCGCCAACGACGACCACGTCGTACTCGTGGCGCTCGATGTTGGCCACTAGAACACGATCCTCGGGTCGTGCAGCACGCCCATCGCGAGGAGACGGATGTAGGCGTCGGTGCCGCCGACGACGAGGAGGCTCGCCCAGGCCCAGCGCGCGTGGCGCGCGTTGAGCCAGTTCGCCCAGCTCCAGAGGCGGAAGCGGAGCGATTTTCCATGGAA
>JALYLL010000093.1 GCA_030774255.1 Chloroflexota bacterium
GATCGACACGATCCGCAGGATCTCCGCCACCGCGAGCTCCTCGAACACCGCCTCGTAGTCGCCCGGCGGGAGCTGGGTGCGATCCCGGTCGAGGGCGCACTTCTCAGCGGCGCGCGCCGCGATCGCCTTCGGATGGAGCGCGTCGGAGCGCATCGAGAGGTCCTCGGCGTAGCCCGAGCCGACGTAGCTATCGCTCAGGACGAGAGCGCGAAGGTACGCCATGGTCGTGGGCGCGTAGGCCGCGACGCCCCGCGTATTCGCGACGGCATCCTCGGTCACCTCGATCTGCGACGTGCCCGCGGCACGCATTCCGTTGGGGACGGCGGCGCACACAGTGCCGATCCATTCCGCCTGCGCCTGCGCCGTCGTGGCGGCGGTCTCCTCGTGGAACGACGACGTCGCAGGGATCGGCTCGGGGTCGGCGACGCCGGGCCACTCGTCGTCGGGCCGGCTCGCGCGCGCGAGGGACGCCGCGTCGGCGAGCGCACGGCGCAGGTCGGACGGCGCGAGCGAGTTCGTCGTCACGATCCCGACAGCTTTTCCGACGATCGCTCGCACCGTCGCGTGCGTCTCGTCCGAGACAGCGTTCTGGTGGATCGAGCTGTGTGAATAGCGCGTGATCGCCGCGCGGCGGCGGTGCACGTGTATATCCGCTTCGTCTGCTTCGACGCCGCGGAGCGCGTCCTCAAGGGGCTGGAGCAACCTGTCGGGGCCAAGGGGGGCCGGGGGGGCAGAGCCCCCTCGACCGGTCACTCGCTGACCTCGATCGGGACTTCGCGGAAACGCGCGTGGGCCGCCCCGTGACCGACGCGCATCAGCTGAAGCGGTTCGCCCTTCGCGCACGAGAGGAAGCCGTGCAGCTCCCAGTCGTCAGCGACGAGATCGCAGCGGCCCCAGAAGTCCGGCGTGAGCGATTGGAACGCGACACCGCGAACGTACCCAGCGAGCTGGCCATTGCGGATGACGCGCGCGGACTGCGTCGAGAAATGGAAGTTCTGCCTTTTGTCGTCGAGCGAATACGACGCCGGCGCCTCCATCAAGAGTCCGGACTCGACGCCACGCAGCAGATCCGCGTAGGGCGTCGTGCCCGCATCGAGACTCACGTTGACCATGCGAACGATCGGGAAGTGCTGCCACCCCTCGGCACGCGCCGAGCCGATCGCCACCGGCAGTCCGAGCGCTCCCGCGGTCTCGCGCGACATCAGATAGCCGACGAAGATCCCTTTGTCGACGAGCTTCGTGCGCATCGCTGGCACGCCGTCGTCGTCCCACCCGAAGGTGCCCATGCCGCCCGGCACGGTCGCGTCCGCCGTCATCGAGACCTGAGGCGATCCATAACGAAGCTTGCCGCGGTCCTCCGGCCACATGAACGTCGTCCCGGCAAAGGCCACCTCGTGCTCGAGAAGGCGATCCGCTTCGGTCGGATGTCCGCACGATTCGTGGACCAGGAGGGCGAGAAACTCCGGTGCGAAGACGAGCGTGGTCGGCCGCGCCTCTGCGAGGGGAGCGTCCAGCGTGGCCTCGGCGTCGTCCCGGTAGCGCCGCGCCCGCGCGACGAGGTCGAGGTGCTCGACGTATTCCCAGCCGCCCTGCCGGACGAGGCGCGAGTCGTATCGGCCGGCGGGTTTCCGTCCCGCTTTCACAGCGAGCACCGAGAGCCCGGCGCCCGCTTCGACGATCTCCTGCGACACGTCGGTGCCGTCGCTTGTGACGAGATGCTTGCGCGTTCGATACGCCGCGATGGAGGATCGGCGCGTCTTTATGTTCGGCCCGACGGACGCTGCATCGACCGCGCGGAGATGATCGATGCGTTCGGCGAGGGGGACGGCGAATGGATCGCGCTTCAGGCTCGTTCGGTACTCGCCTGTTTGCGCTTCGACCGGCGCGAGCGTCACCTTCCGGCGTTGCACCGACGCCGATGCCTCCGCGCGGCGAAAGGCCTCGTCCACGAGCGCGCGTATCGCCGAGTCCCCGGTGCGGTCCGTCGCCGCGAACCCCCAGGCGCCCCGATGGATCACGCGGAAGGCGAGACCGCGATCGGCGGTGCGGGTCACGGACTCCACCGCTCCGTCCTTGACGCTCACCGCCTCGTGCTCGCGCTCGACCGTGCGCGCGTCCGCGTAGGTCGCGCCGCGGGACGAGGCAACGTGGACGAGATCGGCCATACCCGAACTGGTGATAGTCACCTGCAGCGTTAGAGGCTAGAGTTATTCAAAACGGCGCGCGCGACGACTGAAGTGTTCGTGAAGAACGCGCTCACGGCCGAGCCTCGAATTTCGGGGTAGCGGACGAGGGAGAGCAAGAAGCGCGAGACCGCGGTGGAATTCCGCGATCCGCGGACGAGTCAGGCGGCGTGCGAAGCCCATACGGAGAAAGCTATTGCCTGACGTTGCTCTCCTAATCGACTGGGAGAACGTCTACTACACCCTTCGCCAGCACACGACGGGCCCGCTGCCGTCAACACTTTCGATCCTGCAGGCGATCCTGCAAAAAGCCGCCGAGTTCGGACCCGTCCGCGTGAAGCTTGCGATCTTCGGTCAGGAGGTCGCGGCCCAGGACGAGACGCTCCTCATGGCGCTCGAGTTCACGGGGATGGAACCCATCGCCGTAGCGCAGCGCATGAGCGGACGGATCCTCAAAGGCCGTTCCGACGCCGTCCTGATCACGAGAGCGCTAAAGCTCCTCTACAAGGAGCGCCAGGACATCGACTACTGGTTCATCGTCTCGGGCGACCGCGACCTCAACGCCCTCTGCAAGGCGATCAAGGACGAGGACAAACACGTCTACCTGATCGCGGGCGATAAGTCGCTCGCGAACGAGCTCCGCGACTCGCCCTACTTGCGCGACGATGTCTTCCTTCTCGAAGACCTTATCCCCCAGGCGCGCTGGACGCGCACGGCGCTCCGCGCCGATGACACCCAGGTCGACAAGCCACAACCGCCCGCGGAAGCACTTCGGAGAACGCCACAGCGGCGAGGCCGTCTGCCGGTGCGAGCGAGGACCGAGCCGCACGTTCCTGCCGTCGTTCCAACGGCTTCGCCCGAGTCTGACAAGGAGCAGCGGCGGCTCGCCGTGCTCCTTCTCGACCAGCTCGTGTCGCTGCATGTCCGCGCGATGTCGCGCGGCGACTTCGTTACGAGCGTGGTCCCGCTTTCGGAGAAGGAGGCATCGAGTGTTCTCGAACAGCGGATCGATGCCGGCGTCGAGCAGGGCACCGTCCTCGCGAAGCTCGAGGGCCGCGCCCGCGCGAAGGCCAAACAGATGCTCGAGCCGAACATGTCCGCGCCCCTCGTCGCCGAAACCTTCTTCCACTTGGTCAGGGTGCTGCGGCGCATCGATACGGTGACGAGTAAGGACACGCGGCGCATCCCGGCGGTCGAGGCCGTCCTCGATCCGCTCTCGCGCGCCGATCAACCCGGTGGTCTCGCGCGCGGGCGCTCGCAGCGCCGTCTTCTTCTAGAAACGCTCTTCAGCATCGCGGAGGAGCGCGGCGCGATACAGACCGAGCAGGTCGAGCGCGACGGCCGCCAGATCACGATGTGCTGGCTCGCCGAGGGTCACCCCCTCGTCGTGTACGCACGCCAGGCCGCGGCCTCCGTCGTCCACCTCTTCAACTTCGTCGCATCGACGCGTGCCAAAGGGGAACGGATCGACTGGGTGAATCAGGCGCTCTTCGCCGAATTGCTTTCGCGTGTCGAGGGTGACGCCCTCGAGTCCACCATGCGCCGCGCCGTCGAGCGCGGCGTGATGCGTCCCGAGGAGCACGGCAAGAAGCAGGGCTTCGTGATCAACCAAACGCACGACGAAGCGCGCACGATCCTCGGCGAATTCGACCGGCTCAACGGTGACGTGCGCCCGGCTCCGGCCCTACCTTCCAGCGAGCTCCCGGCGCTTCCGGCGCCAACGGGGATCGCGTCTGGCGAGGTCGCGCCTGCCGACGCTACGCCCGCGGACACGTCGCCGGACGCCGCCGCGCCAGCCGATCCGGCCACCGCGGTCCCGCGCAAACGGACGCGTCGAGGACGACGGGGCGGCCGCGGCCGGCGGGGCAGTGGACATGGTCCGAAGAAGGCGGCGACGGGAGAGGCTGCCGACTGAGCCGCGACTTCTGGAAGTACTGGATCGGCGAGACGGTTTCGAACTTCGGGAACTCGGTCACACAGTTCGCGCTGCCGCTCATCGTGTTCAAGCTCACCGGCTCCGCGCTGGCGCTCGGGGCCACGCTCGCGATCTTCACCGCGCCGCAGCTCTTCTTCGGCCTCGCGATCGGCGCGTGGACCGATCGCACCGACCGCAAGCGGCTCATGATCGCGGTCGACCTGCTGTCTGCGGTCACGATCGCCTCCGTCGCGGTCGCCTCAAGCGCGGGTCTCCTCTCGCTCTGGTGGATCTATGCGGTCGTGTTCGTGTCGTCGACACTCTCGATCTTCTTTGTCGCGGCGGAGTTCGGGGCGATCCCGAGCCTCGTCGATTCGGGCGAGCTGGTCAGCGCCAACGGCAGGATCCAGGCGAGCTTCGCAGCCGCGTCGGTGCTGGGCCCTCTCGCGGCCGGGGCGCTTCTTGTGTTCGCGCCGGTCGAGGCGATCCTGCTTCTCGACGCCGCGTCATTCGTCGTCTCGGCCGTGATGCTTTCTCTGATCGCCCGCCCCTTCAACGCTCCAATTAGCAAAAAGGCCACGAGCATTCGCGAGGACATCGTCGAAGGCCTGCGCTACGTCCTCTCCCACCCGGTGTTGCGGAACATCTCGCTGATGATGGCGATGATCAACATGGTCGGCGCGACCGTTTTCGCCGAGCTCGTGCTCTTCGCCAAGCAGGCGCTCCGGGCTGAGGACAGCGAGGTCGGCCTTCTCTTCGCGGCCGGCGGGGCCGGCGTCGTCGTGCTCTCGCTCGCTGCAGGGCCGCTGCGGAAGCGCTGGTCCTTCGGCAACGTCGCGCTGGGCGCGCTCATGCTGTCCGGTCTCCTGACGGTGGGGCTCGCGTATACGACGTCGCTCTGGCTCGCCGTCGTTCTCTGGGGACTCAGCTCGGGCTTCGGGGTCCTCTTCAACATCAACACCGGATCTCTCCGTCAGGCGATCGTCCCCAACCAGATGCTCGGCCGCGTGATCAGCATCGCGATGGTGCTTGCGTGGTCGGCGAACCCCATCGGCGCGCTCGCCGGCGGCCTGCTCATCGAGCGCTCCGGCGACGTGCGTCTGGTCTACGCGGTGATCGGCCTACTCACATTCCTGATCGCGCTCGTGTTTCGCGTGGCGAGTCCACTTGGGCACGCCGAGCGATATCTGCCCTCGGGCGCTGGCGCAGCGGCGAAATGACCCCGATGTTTACCGCCTTGTCGACCGTTCGCGTCACGACCTTCATACGAATGCATGACATCTGGCGGTTTCGGCACCCACGCTGCTGACCCGAACGGTGGAGGCGTGGCAGTGGAGAACAAGGGCCGCACACAAACAGGGGCTCGCAAGGTCGTTCTCGTCGTCGAGGACGAGCCCGCGATCGGCCAGCTGATCGCCGACGCGATCTCGGACGAACCCGGCTATTGCGCGATCCACGTTGCCGCCCCGATGGCGGCGCTCGAGGCGACGAAGCATGTGACACCGGACGTCATGGTGGTCGACGTTCGTCTCCCCGGGATGTCCGGGTTCGAGCTCTACGACCGGCTGAAGAAGGACCCGCGTACGAGCAAGGTCCCCGTGCTCTTCGAGACCGCGAGCGGGGCGGAGGCCATCAGCGAGTTCCGCCGCCGGGGCATCGCGACCTACGTGAAGAAGCCGTTCGACCTTAATGTGATCGTGGGATATGTGAAGCGCCTCGCGACCGCGCCTAACGCGAGCTTGCCGCCCGTGTCCGGTCTGCCGCCACGCGCCTGACCTCGTCCTCGGTCGCCTGCGAGCTCTTCATGAGCTTGGCGAACGTCTCCCGATCGAGCGCCATGACTTCCAGCGAGGTCTTCGCGCGTATCGTTGCCTTCCGCGGCGCGTCGTTTAGGAGCCCGATCTCGCCGAAATAGTCGCCGGGGCCGAACTGATTTATCACGATCTGTGAGCCATCTGATTCGTGGCCCCACGCCTCGGCCTCGCCCTTGATGACCATGTAGAAACGATCCGCAACGTCGCCCTCTTTGAGCACGACGTCGCCCGGCGCGAACACCATGAGCTCCGCCTTGCTGGCCGTCTGCGCCACGATGTCCTTCGGCTCGGACGGAAACGCGCGCTCGAGATCTTTGAGCTCCTCGATGTACCGCTCCGCATGGAGCACCGCGGTCGTGGCATCGCCGACGGCCGTGGTGATCTGCTTGGCGAGCTGGGCGCGCGTGTCGCCCGCGGCATACACGCCGGGAATGCTCGTGCGCATGTACTGGTCGGTGATGAGGTAGCCGTTCTTGTCGTGGTCGATGTGCTCTTTGAACAGGTGCCGGCCGACCGGTTTGAAGCCGATGAAGACGAAGACGCCCTCGACCTTGACCCGTTCGGTCCTGCCGTCGCGCTCGACTTCGATCCACTTCACGTCGCCGTTGCCACCGATCTCGGTGACCCTGGCGGGCGTGATGGGCTCGACCTTGTCCATCTTGAGGAGACGGTCCTGCAGGATGGCCTGGGCGCGGAACTCATTCCGCCGGTGCACCACGTAGAGCTTCTTCGCGAAACGCGTGAGGAAGAGTCCCTCCTGGAACGCGGAGTCGCCCCCGCCGATGATCGCGAGGTCGGCGCCTTTGAAGAAAGCGCCGTCGCAGACGGCGCAGTACGAGACCCCGCGGCCGTGATACTCGTTCTCGCCGACGACGCCGAGCTTCGTCGGCTCGCCGCCGACGGTCACGATGACGGCGTACGCCGAAAGCTCGGTCCCGTCCTCGAGCGTCACGATCTTGCGGTCGCCTTCGGAGCGGACTTCCTTCACCGGCTTGTAGGTGTCGATCTTGAGACCGAATTTGAGTGCGTGGTCGGCCATCTTCCGAGCGAGCTCGGCACCGGTGACGGACTCGAAGCCGGGATAGTCCTCGATCAGCTCGGTGTTGAGGATCTCGCCACCGACGTCCTTGGAATCCAGGAGGACCGTTTTCATGTTGGCCCGCGCGGCGTACAAGCCGGCTGTGAGCCCGGCGGGTCCACCGCCGATGATGATGAGATCGAGTTCGGTCAGCTCAGGGGTCCTTTCTGGAAAGCTCTCTCACACTAGAACAATTGAGCATTCCCGAAAGATTCCTCGCGCTCGGTGACTCGTTCACCATCGGAACAGGCACGACACCGGATCGATCGTTCCCCGCGGTCCTCGAACGGATCTGGGCCGAATCCGGTCGCGCCGTCGTTCTATTGAATCCAGCCGCCAACGGATACACCACCGACGACCTCATCCACGCCGAGCTGCCCCTCCTCCTGCCATTTCGTCCGACGCTTATCACCCTGCTCATCGGCGCGAACGACATCGTCCAGGTATCCAGCGACGACCGCTATCGCCGCCAGCTCCGCTCGATCCACGAGCAGGTCCGGGCCGATGCTCCCGACGCGCGTGTGATCGCGCTGCCTCAGCCAGACTGGTCGCTATCTCCGGCCGGCTCCGGCTTTGGTCATACGGACGAGATCGCGGAGAAGATCGAGCGCTTCAACGAGATCGCGCGCGACGAGGCCGAACACGTACGCGCGGTGTGGATCGATCTGTTCCCGTTGATGCGTGATCAGGGCCGACGAAGGCTGTTCGCCTCCGACGGATTGCATCCCTCCGCGGAGGCGTACGCGGAATGGGCGTACGAGCTCGCTACGAGAGCGTCGGCTTCGTCACCATGAGAAACACGATCACGACGACGATCACGGCGAGCACGATACCCATGAAGCGAGCATTCGAGGCGTACCGCCTGTAGTCGTCGCTCTCCGGGCCGGCGGTCTCGAGCGCTCGGATCTGGTTGCGCAACATCGGGGTGTAGACGAAGAACCCGAGCGCGACAGCGATCGCCCAGAGCACGATTCCGCCAGCGATCCAGAAGGTCACAAAGCGCAGCTCTCCGACAAAGACCATGGTCACGCCCGTGACCGCGAGAAGCACGTACGCGGGATTCGCGAACCAGTCGTCAAGCCGCTTGAGGCCGCGCAGGACGAACGACTGCGTGGGGACAGGCTCGCGAGCGAGGCGCGCGAGCCACACACCGTAGCTCGCGTTGAATCCCACCGCGATGATCGCGAGGAGGACGTGGAAGAACTTGACGATCACGAACAGCGACACGGCGAAGCGAACTCTACAAGTCCAGCCGGTACGCCTCGACCGTGAAGTCGGGGGCCGGATGGAAATCGTGCTCGGGTGTCCGCGTGAACCCGAGCCGGACGTACATCGCGCGGGCGACGTCCATCAGCTTGGTCGTGTGCAATCCCATCGCCGTGGCTCCGTCCGCGCGCGCGCGTCGCAAGCACTCGTTCATGAGCGCGCGCCCGATTCCAAGACCACGCGCCTGCGGCGAGACCCCAAGAAGTCGGATCGACGCCCATCCGTCGGGCCATGCGCCGTCCACGGAGTCGACTTGTCCAGGTGCGTAGTAGTTCACGCTCCCGAGCAGCTTCCCGTCGCGTTCGGCGACGATCGTGGATGAGATCGGGGCGCGCGACCATACGTCGGCGACGTTCCGACGGTATCCGTCCCATCCGGCGCGCTCTTCTGCCGTGAGTTCGCGCGGCGGAGGCAGGAACTGCGCGTACGCGTCGACGAGCAGCGCGCTGACCCCATCGAGGTCTTCTTCATCTGCATCTCTGATCGCCAGCTCACCCGCCATACGGTGGCAATTCTGAGCCCTGGGCCGGACCTACTATCGGCGCGCAGCGATGCCGGAGAACGGCTCGACGCTGGAGGAAGCGATGCTTAGCGATTGCCGCGTCTACACGACTCTCCCCGTCACCGATCCGGCCCGGGCGCGAGCGTTCTACGCGGAGAAGCTGGGACTCCGGCCCACCGAGCCCGACGGGGACTTTTATGAGTGCGGCGGCGGCACGAGATTCGTGATCTCGCTCATGGGTTCGAGACCCGGCGGCCACACTCAGATGGGGTTCCTGGTCGACGACATCGACGCAACAGTGAAGGAGCTGAAGGAGAACGGCGTGGTCTTCGAGGAGTACGACCTCCCGTCGTTCAAGACGGTCGGGGGCATCGCGGACCGCGGAGACATGAAAGTCGCGTGGTTCAAAGACAGTGAAGGCAACATGCTCGGCATGGCGCAGCCGGTCGATGAATCCGTTCGCGCCGCGATGGGGGCCGGCGCAGCCCGACGCTAAGCGAGATCGCGACAAGGCGCGCCTCGGCACCTCCGCTGCTACGTCCGCGCGGTCACCGGAATTGACGTCCCCGTGATTCCACTGGCTTCCTCGCTGGAGAGAAACAGAACGACGGCGGCGATCTCGGCGGCGGTGGCCCAACGCGATGGATCAGCCTTCGGCATCGTGGCTCGGTTCTCCGCGTTGTCGATAATCCGCGGCAGGACGCAGTTCGCCGTGACGCCTTCGCGCTTCACTTCTTCCGCGAGCGATTCGGTCCAGCGGAGCAAAGCGGCGTTCGCCATCGCGTACCCGGCGGCGCCTTTCTCCCCCTTCTGCGCCGCGGTCGAGGCGACGTTCACGACCCGGCCGTAGCCGCGCGCGCGCATCGGGCGCAGGCAGGCTGTCGTTGCGGTGACGATCGTCGCGACCTTCTGATCCCAATAGACGCGGTAGGCGCCGAGATCGCCGCTCGTGGCATCCGACGCCGCAAATCCACCGATGAGATTCGCGATGACGTCGAGCCGGCCCCACGCGCGGAGCACCTGCTCGACGAATCCTTCCATCGCGCCGCGATCGCCGGGATCGGAGGCGTGCATGAGAACGCGCGGATCGGCCGGCGTACCGGCCAGGTCACCAAGCGAGTCGCGCAGAGCGGCGCCCTTGGCTTCGTCTCGGACAGGTAGCGCGACGTGCGCGCCCTGCGCGAGGTACGCGCGGAGGACCGTCGGACCGACATTTCCGGTCGCGCCCGTAAGTACTACGGCGCGCTTAGAAAGATCGAACATCGCGGCTAGTATCGCGACATGACCGTGCTCGATCGCATACAGCAGCCGCGCGACCTGCGGCTGCTCCATCGCGACGAATTGCTCGAGCTCTGCCGCGAGATCCGGGAGTTCACGGTCGAGAGCGTGCAGAAGACCGGGGGCCACATCTCATCGAGCCTCGGTACCGTCGAGCTCACGGTCGCGCTGCATCGGGTGTTCGACTCTCCGCGCGACAAGCTCGTCTGGGACACCGGGCATCAGGCCTACGTGCACAAGATGCTCACCGGACGCCGCGGACGATTCGACACGCTCCGACAGTTTGGCGGGATCTCAGGGTTCCTGGCGCGCAGCGAGTCGGAGCATGACCAGTTCGGCGCGGGGCACGCCGGGACGTCGATCTCTGCCGCGCAGGGAATGGCCGTCGCGCGCGATCTCAAGGGCGATGACAACCACGTGGTCGCGATCATCGGGGACGGCGCGCTCACGGCGGGCATGGCGTTCGAAGCGATGAACAGCGTCGGGCACATGCGCACCCGCGTGATCGTCGTGCTGAACGACAACGGCATGAGCATCGCGCCGAACGTCGGTGCGGTGTCTCGGATGCTGGAAGCGCTGCGCACCGCCCAGCCGTACCGGGGTGCCAAGCACATCGGACGACAGGTCCTTGAGCACATGCCCGGCGGCGAACTCGCCGAGGAGGCGCGCCGCCGGATCTTCACCAGCCTGAAGGCGCTCTTCATCCCGAACATCCTCTTCGAGCAGCTCGGCTTCACCTACTTCGGACCCATCGATGGTCACGACCTCTTCGCGGTCGAGGGCGTGCTCGAAAAGGCACGCGACTTCCGCGACGGCCCTGTCTTCGTTCACGTGCAGACGCAAAAAGGCCACGGCTATGGTCCGGCCGAGGACGACAACGTGAAATGGCACGGAGTCTCGGCGAGCGGGGCTGTAAAAGCGGCTGCTCCCCAGTACACGACGGTCTTCGCCGACGCGGTCCGCGAAGTTCTGAGCGCGGACAAGCGCGCGGTCGCGATCACCGCGGCGATGCCCGGCGGCACCGGTCTGCTGCCCCTGTTCAAGGAATTCCCCGAGCGCCTCTTCGACGTCGGCATCTGCGAGCAGCACGCGGTGACGTTCGCGGCTGGTCTCGCCACGCAAGGCATCGTTCCGATCGTCGCCGTCTACTCGACCTTCCTGCAGCGCGGCTTCGATCAGGTCGTTCACGACGTCGCCGTGCAGGACCTCTCCGTCGTCTTCGCGATGGACCGCGGCGGGATCGTCGGCGACGACGGCAGGACCCACCAGGGTCTGTACGACATCGCGTATTTGCGGATCCTTCCGGGGATGACGCTCATGGCCCCGAAGGACGAGGCCGAGCTTCGTCAGATGGTCTGGACCGCGTTCAGGCACGCGGCGGCGGGTCGCGGGCCTATTGGCCTTCGCTTCCCGCGCGGCACGGGCGTGGGCGCTGCGCTCGACACGCCGCTCACGGAGATACCCATCGGTCTGTCGGAGACCCTCCGCGAGGGCGACGGGGTGGTCATCCTCGCGTATGGCAGTCCCGTCGCGGCGGCGCTCGAGGCCGCCGAACTCCTCGCTCGCGACGGACTCGAGGCGACCGTGGTCAACGCTCGATTCGCGAAACCGCTTGATGTGGAGCGCATCCTCGCGCTCGCGGCGCGCATCCCGCGTTTTGTGACCGTCGAAGAGCACGTCGTCGCGGGCGGCTTCGGCTCAGCTGTCGGCGAGCTGCTCGCGGAGCGCGGCGCGCGCGTCGATCTCGAGATGCTTGGCATCCCCGACGAGCACGTCGACCACGGATCGCAAAAACTATGGCGCCATCACTACGGACTCGACGCTGAAGGAATTGCCGCTGCCGTTCGACGGCGCTGGCCTCGACTCGTTCCCGTGCGAGCCGATCCGGAAGAGACGGCGGGCTAGCGTCGGAGCGAGAAAGCACGTCTGAGGACAGACGCGAACGGGACGTGAACGCGAGCCGACGGGATCTGGTTCGCCGTGGCTACGACGTTATCTCTCGTGCGTACCGCGACGATGACGGCGGGGCCAAGACTGGAACCGGCGAGGGCACGGAACACTACGCGGGATGGGTGGACGACCTGGCGCAACTGCTCGGGTCACGTGCCCGGGTTCTCGATCTCGGTTGCGGAGCCGGAGTCCCCGCGACCAAGCTACTGGCGGAAAAGAACTTCGACGTGCTTGGCGTCGATATTTCCGCCGTGCAAATCGAGCGAGCCCGCCAGCTGGTACCCCGAGCGAACTTCGAGCAAGCGGATATGGCCACCTGGGAACACGAGCCAGGGACCTTTGATGCGGTGGTCTCCTTCTACGCCCTCATCCATGTGCCCATTCAGGATCAGCGGAACCTACTGCCAAAGATCCGTCGTTGGCTCCATCCGGGCGGCTACTTACTCGCGATCGTCGGTTTTGAGCGCTGGACTGGAATCGAGGATTACCTAGGGGCTCCGATGTTCTGGGACCATGCCGACCGCGAGACGTATCTCGGGTGGCTCACCGAGGCCGCACTCACGCCGGTTTGGGATCGCTTCGTGCCCGAAGGCAGCGTCGGTCACACCCTCGTCCTGGCGCAGGCGATCTAACACCTCGCCCGCACCCTACTTGGCTACGACGCCGTCGATCTCATCGAGATGCTCTTTGCGGTGGATCGCGCGCGAGAGATTGAAGGGCGGTCCGCCTGTGGCGCGAATTTTCCCGAGCATGGCGTCGCTCAGCGCTCGGACTTTGCCGTCAGCTTCTTCAGCAAGCCGCATCGCAAGATTCGCGGCGTCACGCGGCGGTAGAGCAAGACAGAGCGGTTTGGCCGACTCATTGACGGCTTCGGTGTTTTCGGGCTCGTACGGAGCCGGCGCGGCGCCGCGCGCCCATTTGTCGAGCCAGTAGATCGCTCGCGCGTCCCAGAATCCGATGTGGGCGGGCACCGCGCCGATGGTCCAACCCGCGGACATCGCCCGGCTCAGCTCCTTGTCGCTCAACCGCCCGACGAGTGCGCGCAGGCGCTCGCGCTCCGCGTCGGTCTCAGCGTCGTGACTGCGATCCTCGGACATACCGTTTCCCCCAGGGCGCGCGTCTTGCAGCGGGCACGCGAGCCATGGACGAGATTACGAGTCAGATCGCGAAGGCAGTCAACACGGCGATCTCGAGCTCGTGGGCGATCTTTGTCGCGGCGACTGTCGCGTTGTTCCTGTTCTTCTTCGGAGACAGCATCGGGCTCGATCGCCAACGGGTCGACTTGCACTTTCTTGTCGACGCGGCGACGTTCCTCATGGTCTTCGTGATCGAACATACCCAGAGCCGCGAAGTGGCCGCGCTGCACACCAAGCTCGACGCGATCATTCGTGCGCTCGATGCGGACACCAGCACCGTGGGCATCGAGGAGCTCTCACAAAAGGAGATCCAGGAAATCCGCGACCGCCGTCCCGACCGTACACCGGGGGCGCGGGCTAAGAGTTAGGCGACCCTCGCGGCGCGCGCGAGCATGTCATCGACGCGCCGTGCGAGCGCATCGCAATCGAACGGTTTTGCCATCACGTCGCTGATGCCGAAGCGTGCGAACGCCCGCTCGGCACGGTCGGGCATCGCGGTCAGGAAGAGGACCGGAATATCGATGAACGAGGCGCTCCCTCGGAGAAGGTCGAATACGTCGATCCCGTTGAGCCCCGGCATCGACACATCCAGGATCACAAGATCCGGATGGCTGGCGAGGATCTGATCGAGAACGAGCGCTCCGTTCGTCACGTGATCGACGGTAATAGGGAGACGCTCTTCGAGCGTCGCCTTGATCGCCGTCGCCGTGTCAGCGTCGTCCTCGGCTAGGAGGACGCGCTTCACACGACGAAGAGAAGGGCGAGAACTCGAAGAAAGACCCGCTCGTTCGTGCAGAGCTTGCAGCGGCACATGCCGGGCTTCTATGCACCGGCCGTGCCAGCTCCGACCGTTACTTCTTGGGAGTCGGCCTCGGCGGCGCGCTCGTCGGCCGCCCACCCCGGCCGGGCTCGTTCGCCGGCGAGGTGCGCTCCTGCTCCTCATCATTGACCTTCTGTACGTCGGGCTGAGCCTCGGCGGGGAGCTGCTCCTTCACGGCGTCCAGAACGGCCTTGTGCTTCGCGCGGGCGGCTTCGGCGAGAGCCTGAGCTGCGTTGCGCTTTTCTTCGCTGTCCGCAGCGCGCAACTCGTCCAGAGCATTGGCGAATTCGTTGACCGCGTCGGCGTATTCCTGGGTCGCGGTCGGCGCGGACG
>JALYLL010000094.1 GCA_030774255.1 Chloroflexota bacterium
AACGCGTCGCGCGTGCGCGGTGACATCTCCGTCGATCCGATCGGAACCCCAGTCGACGCGGTCGTCGTCTTCACGAGCGCGCACATCGCCGACATCACGAGGTCGTCCGTACTCGCGCTCGAAGGACTTCCGGCAATCGTCGATCGGCTGGTCGGCACGCCTCGCGACCCCGTGCGCCTCGCCGTCTAGCCCAAAGCTCAAGAACGAACCGATCTTTCACAAGTGGGCTGAGTCCCGCTCGTAGCATTCGCTCTGTGACCGCACGCATCGTGGTGGTCGAGGACGATCCCTCGGTGGCCGAGCTCGTCACTCTCTATTTGAGGAACGCCGACTTCATCGTCGCGCACGCGCGGACCGCTGCGGAAGCGCGCGTGAAGTTTGACGAGGAGAAGCCCGCGCTCGTCATCCTCGACCTCGGCCTCCCGGACGCGAACGGCCTCGACCTGCTTCGCGAGATCCGAAAGCACGCGGACACACCGGTGCTCGCGCTCACGGCACGCGCCGAGGACCTGCAGAAGATCGAAGCCCTGGAATCGGGCATGGACGACTACATGACGAAGCCGTTCAACCCGAAGGAGCTGGTTGCCCGCGTGCGCGCGATCCTCCGGCGCAGCTCCGGAATGCCGGGAAGCGGCCGGACGATCGTCGTCGGAAACGTGCGCATCGATCCCGCGCGCCACGAGGTGCACGTGCGCGAACGGCCGGTGTCGCTCCGCGCGAAGGAGTTCGAGCTCCTCGAAGCGTTCTGCAGACAGCCCGGGATCGTGCTCACCCGCGATCGCCTGCTCGAGGATGTGTGGGGTTTCGCGTATCCGGGCGAGACGCGCACGGTCGACGTCCACGTGAAGCAGCTGCGCGACAAGCTCGCGGACGCGGACACGAAGATCGAGACGGTCTGGGGAGTTGGGTACAAGCTAGTGAGGCCGAGAGGCCAGACCGAGTCTGGTCGTGAGGACGAACGACGCTTGTGAGCGCGCAGCGATACAAGCTCGTGGCGCCGACCTAGGCATGCCACGCAGCATCGCGACCCGCCTTTTCCTCTCGTACCTCGCGGTGGTCGTCGTCGGCCTGGCCGTGGCCGCGATCACGATCTCGGGTCTTCTCCTCCGGTACGAAGACGACCAGACGCGACTTCACCTGGGTGAGCTGTCGGCGCCGTTCCTCACGGCGATTCAGACCGGCATCCGCGCCGGACAACAACCGCGCGAGATCGTCGACGCCCTGACCGAACAGGCACAGGCGGCCGACGCGCGACTCATCATCACGACACCGGCGCGGCGCGTCGTCGTCGACAGCGATAGCAAGCTCATCAACGTGACGCTTCCGCAGCCCACCACCGCGAACTTCGGCGAGTTCAGCGAGAACGGCATGCAGTGGATCTTCGTCCGGCAGCAGCTCGCTCGCGCCACGGTCGCCGCCGGGGGGCTCGGCTTCATTGTCGTCGCGCGGCCACAGGCCGTCTTCACCGATACGCTTCGCTCGCTCCTGCCGTCACTCGCGATCAGCTTCATCGTCGCGCTCGGCTTCGCGCTGCTCGTGGCCGCGCTGCTGGCGCGGACGATCACGCGCCCGCTCCGCGACCTCGTCGGCGGGGTCCGGCGATTCGCCGGCGGCGATTACGGCACGCGCGTCCCGCTCGCTGGTCCGAGCGAGGTCGCGGAGATGGGAACAGCGTTCAATGAGATGGCGAGCGAGATCCAGCGTTCGCGCGGCAGCGAGCAGGCGTTCCTCGCCGACATCTCGCACGAGCTGCGCACGCCGCTAACGTCCATACAGGGATTCGCGCAGGCGATCGTCGAGGGCGAAGCGCGGGGCGACGCGGTCTCGCACGTCGCCGAGATCATCCACCGCGAAGCGCGCCGCCTCGTGCGCATGGTCGAGGGACTGCTTCAGGTCGCACGTCTCGAGTCGGGCGCACAGTCGATGAGGCGCGAAGAAGTCGCGCCCGCGCGCCTTCTCGAGAGTGCGGTGGCGGCGCTCGAGGTGCAGGCGAAAGACGCCGAGGTGACGTTCGACGTGGTCGGCGCCGACGCGCTCCCTTCAATCCACGGCGATCCCGACAAGCTCGCGCAGCTCTTCCTCAATGTCCTTGACAACGCGGTGAAGCACTCGCCTCGCGGCACGACCATCCACATCCGCGGAAGCCGAGACAACGGCGCCGTCCTCGTTCGAGTGCGCGACGCGGGCTCGGGTCTACCGCAGGGTGCGCAGACGCGGCTGTTCCAGCGCTTCTACCGCGGCGACAACGCGCAGCGGGACGGCGCAGGCCTCGGACTCGCGATCGCTCAGGCGATCGCGCAAGCGCACGGCGGTTCGATCCGCGCTTCGAACGTCGATGGCGGTGGCGCCGAGTTCGCCGTGCGACTGCCGGTGGCGA
>JALYLL010000095.1 GCA_030774255.1 Chloroflexota bacterium
TTTCTATCGTGTCGGCGGAGCGGCAGATCCGGTCGCCGGGCAGGGTCTCGGCCTATCCATCTGCAAAGAGATCGTGACCGCGCACGGCGGACGAATCTGGGCCGAGAGCGAAGGACCCGGCCGCGGCAGCACGTTCTCGTTCACGCTTCCCCTCGCCGTTGGAGCCGCGACGACCTAAGCGACCAGAAAAGCAGCGCGAAGCCAGTCGAGCCTCGCGAGCAGCGTCGGGGTCTTCTGAGCGAGCGGCCCCCGGACGGCGGCCCATCGCGATCCCACGAGGGGCCGAGCGAAGAAGACCCCGGCGCTGCTCGCTAGGTGGTGGGTGCCCCAACCGCGAGCGGGAGCGTGAACGAGAACGTGCTGCCGCGGCCCGGCCCTTCGCTCTCGGCCCAGATCCGTCCGCCGTGCGCCGTCACGATCTCCTTGCAGATCGATAGTCCGATGCCCTGTCCCGCCACCCGATCTGCCGTTCCGCCGACACGATAGAAACGATCGAACACCTTGGAGAGGTGCTCCGGGGGAATGCCGATCCCCTGATCCGCCACGCTGACCCTTCCCTGACTGGCCTCCACGGCGATCGTGACGAGGATCGGCGTGGCGGGCCGCGAGTACTTCATCGCGTTCGAGATCAGGTTGTCGAGGAGCTGCGCGAAGCGCGCCTCGCCGATCGCGACGCGTACGGGGACGGTCGGCGCCTCGAGGTCGATCTTCGCGCCACGGATCCGTGCCCGGGCGATCGCCTCGCGCGCGGCACCGACCGCGTCGACCGGGGCCTCGCCATCCTCGGTCCGCTTCTCCGCGCTCAGCAGATCCGCCATCAGGCGCTCCAGCTGGGTCAGCTGCCCTTGCACGGCCTGCAGGTTCCGCGACATGAGCGTGGCGTAGCCGTGGACGGCGGTGAGCGGGTTGCGGAGCTCGTGCACCGCGGTCGCCAGTGCGTCTTCCTTGGCCCGCAGCGCGCCGCCGAGGGTCTCCACGTCGCGGCCGAGCTCGTTCGCAGCGAGCTGCATCGCATCGCGCTCCGACACGATGGCGAGCCGGTCGCGCGCCGACCGCGCGACCCGTTCGAGGAGAGGCAGCCGAACGGTGAGGACCTCCGCGGGACCGACCGCGGCGAGCACGCGTCCCTCGGAGATGGCGACAAGGGCGACGGTCGTTTCGGCGCCCAGCGTCTGTGCCGCAAGGGGCGCCTCATGTGCGCCGACGACCGCCGGCAGACGCCGATCGCGGGCGAGCTCGGCGAGCGCGCCACCCGGCAGATCGCCAACGATCACGGTCTCTTCGGACGGGCGGATGATCGCGGCCTGTCCCGCGACGATGCGGCCGGTTTCGACGACGGTCGAAGCGAGGACGCCGGCCTGGGTGTGCTCGCCGTCGATTTCCGCGATCGCTCGCACCGTCGCTTCGAGTGCCTGGATCTCGGCCTCGCGACGCATCCGCTCGAACGCCGCTCCAAGAAGCGACGCGGCGTCGCCGACGAGGTCGTGGATAGCGCCGACCGTCGCGGCGCGGTCCTCTTCCTTGATCGGCTCGAGCGCGACTCCGATCGCGAGCGGCGGGTCCGCCGAGATCGGGATCGACAGGCCGGCCATGTCCGGAACGATCCGCTCGAGCGGCGATGGAGCTCTGAGGGCGCGAAGGGCGTCGGCAGAAACGATCATCTCGGAGGGCGGCGCCGCGCCGGCCGTTACCGTCGTCCGCACCCGTTGATCGGATGCGAGCGCCCAGACCCACGCGCCGCGGACGCTTTGGAGTCGTGCGAGCTCGGGGACGAGCGCCCGGAGAAGCTCGTCCGGCTCGCGCTGTCGGGTGAGGCCGCTGAGCGCGCGAGCGTGGATCCGGGACCAGAGCGTGTCCAGGTCCTGGCGGCCAAGGGCCCAGACGATCTCGGTGATCACGAGGCCGATCGCGATCAGGGCCTGCACCGGCCAGAGATCGGTCGCGCGGGCCTGCTCGCCGCGCGCGACGAGGGCGCCGTCGTAGCCAACGACGGCGAGGGCCGTCGCGGCGACCGCGCCCACCGGCCCTGACCGCAGCGCCGCGACGCCGATCGCGAAGGAGTAGAGGATCCACGGGCCGAGCTCCAGCGGAAGAGCGAACGCGAGCGCCGTGATCGCGGCCAGGTCCAGGACCGGGACAACGAAAGGGGCCTTCTGAAGTGGGGGGTAGTACCGCACCGTCACGGCGGCCGCGAGATACAGGACGAGGATCAGAGCGGCAAGGGAGGTCGCGCCGACGCCGGCGAGGAGCACCAGGGTTCCGCCGAGGGCGATGGCCGCGAGCCGAATGAGCAGGTGGGCGCGCTCCCGCGCCTCGATCGCCGCTGCCGTCCTCCCCACTGCGCCTTTCTAACGTGTGCGAGGCGATTTGCAATGCGGGCTATCTAGTAGCTCGCCACCAAGATGCGACTCGGATCGGTGTCGAGCTCTATGACATGCCCGACATGTAGGTGCGGCGCGTCCAGCACGGCGATCGCGTGGGAGAGGCCCGCGAGGGCGACGTAAAGCTGGTCGCCGTTCGGCGAGACCGCGAGGTCGACCACCGAGCCGAGGAACGTTGCCGACGAAACCAGCGAGCGGTCGCGGATGGTCATGGCCAGGACCCCGCTCGCGGACCCGACATAGAGGATGTCTTCGCGCGGCGAGATGGCGAGCGACGTCGGGATCACGTCGGTGACGATGCGGTCGACGACCGCGTACTGCTCGGTGTCCACGACGTCGACGAGACGCTTTCCCTGAATCGCGGCGTAGATGCGGGTTCCTGACCCGGCCATCACCATCGCGCTCGGCGCCCCGTCGAGGGGGATCGTGTACGGGGTCCGGCCGCCGAGGTTGAGGTAGAGGAGGTCGATGCCTCGCGGCGTCGCCACGAACACGTGGTTGTGCTTGTAGCTGGGCGCGAGGACTTCGGCGCTGCCGTGGTAGTCGAAGAACTCGCTCTGGCCCGTGGTGAGGTCGCGCTGCTCCGCGCCCTGAGGCCCGACGACGAGCACCGAGTGGCCGTCGCGGTTCGCGGCGACGATGCCGTCCACCGAGTACGAGGACCGATCGCGCGTCTCGCCGGTCACGATGTCCTGCGCCATCACAGTCTTGCCCGACGCCGCGTAGAGCGTGCGCTCGTCTGTGCCCATGGCGATCTGCGACACGTCGAGTATTCGCAGGGTCGCGCGGTCGTCGCCTGGGCGTGCGGTGTAGGCGCTGCCGCCGGCCAGCGCGATGACCGTCACGGCGCGCGGGGGCCTCGCCGCGGCCGGCTCGTAGTGGTCGATCGTCGAGCGGCGCTTGGTCTTCCACCCATCCTTGGCGACGAAGGGGTATGGGTCGACCATCCCGCCGGGGCCGAGGATCGGGTACGGCGAGTCGCCGATGCTGTCGTTATCGCCGTCCTTGCCTTTGTAGTCTGCCCACCAGTTGCCTTCTTTCGACTGCTTGTCGTACCAGACGTTGGAACCCTCGGTGTTGTCGCTGACCGGCGGGTTGTTGCCGACGACGTTGTTGTGGAAGATCACGTTCTCTTTCGCGTCGCTGAACCAGATGCCCCAGTTGATGTTGGAGTCGATGGTGTTATCGGTCACGCGATTCCGCGAGCTCGCGTACAGATACAGGCCGTAGCCGCCGGGGCTGTTGTAGGTCTGGCGAGCGAGGAGGTTGTTGACCAGCACGCAGTCGTCCGAGTTCTGGAGATGTAGCCCGTAGATGTTGAACTCGACGTCCGAGTCCTTGACGGTGATCTTCTGCGACGCGTGGATGTAGAAGCCGAAGCGATTGCGAAGCGTCGTCACGCTCTCGATCGAGCTCGACACCATGTCAATGAAGTAGATCCCGGTCGAGAACGCGGTCGTCTTCCCGTTGCGGATGGTGACGCCGGTGTGGCCGCCGACGCGGACGCCGACACTGTCGAGCTGGGGGAGCGGCCAGGTTTGCGGGCCCATCCCGGGACCGGTAAGCGTGTGCCCGCCGAGATCGATCGTGATGTTGTCGGCGACGATGACCATTCCGTCGCCCGAGCAGCTCATGTCGTTCGCGAGGGTGAAGCTCTCGCTCACCCGCATCGCGCACGTCCCCTGGTGCGTCGGATAGGTCTGCGTCGGCGAAGTCGCGGGGGTGGCAGAGGCGCTTGCCGCGACGGGGCCCGCGCTCGGACTCGACGGCTGTGGACCGGGCGTTTGAGCGGCCTGGCAGGCGACTGCCGCGACCAGCGCCAGCAGGACGGGGGCCGGGGGGCGGAGCCTCCCGATCGCTCGCATCTCGAAAGCCTATACAGCGGCCAAGAGGCGCCGGTTCCCGCAGACTTCCTTCATGCGCGAGGAAGCGCGGCGCATCGACGATCGGCTCGAGGCGACGCTGCGCATACCCGACGTCGAGCCCACCGCGATCGTGGTCATCGCGCACGCTTTGCCGACGCACGGCGGCACGATGCGGACGCCGATCATGGCCGCGATCGCGCGCGCCTGCGCCGAGCGCGGGTGGTACGCGTTGCGCTTCAACTTCCGCGGCGTCGGCGCGAGCGCGGGAGAGTGGAGCGGTGGCCGGCACGAGACCGACGACGTCGCCGCCGCGGTCGAGTACGCGCGCGCGATCGCGCCGGGCCTTCCGGTCGGCCTCGTCGGGTACAGCTTCGGTGCGTTCCAGATCCTCGCGTACCTCGAGCGCGGCGGCCTCGCGGACGCCGTCGCTCTCGTCGGCGTCGGCACGAAGGACGTGAGCTTCGCGCCGCGCGCGCTTCCGACGATCCCCGAGGGCACATTCATCGTCGCGGCCGAGAACGATCAGTTCGGTGCGGCCGACGAGCTCCGCGCGGCGGTCCCGCACGCGCGCGTCGCGACCGTGAGCGGCGTCGATCACTTCTTCGTCGGCAAACGCGACGAGGTCGGCGCTCTTGTCGCGGAGGAGCTTGCGCGAGCGCTGCCTGTACCATCGCATCTCCCATGAGCGCTCAGGCCACTGCTGTTGGGCATCCGGAGCCATCGGCATCCGTGAAGAAGACGAGGAAGCGCATCCTGACGGGCGATCGCCCGACCGGGAAGCTTCACGTCGGGAACTACGTCGGCACGCTCGCGAATCGCGTGAAGCTCCAGGACGAGTACGAGACGTTCCTGCTCGTGGCCGATCACCACATGCTCACGACCAAGCTCGATGGCTTGGGACAGATCGAGCAGAACATCCGCGACGATGTCATCGACAACCTGGCCGTCGGCGTGGATCCAGAGAAAGTCAACTACTTCCTGCAGTCGCTCGTGCCTCAGATCCCCGAGCTGCACCTGTATTTCTCGATGCTCGTGTCGGTCCCAAGGGTCCAGCGGATCCCGACGCTGAAGGACCAGCTCCGCGACCACGGCCTCGCGCAGCCGACGTACGGCCTCCTCGGGTATCCGGTGCTGCAGGCCGCCGACATACTCATCGTCAAGGGTGACCTCGTCCCCGTCGGGCGCGACCAGGAGTCGCACGTCGAGCTGACCCGCGAGATCGCCAGACGATTCAACGAGCTCTTCGCGCCCGTCTTCCCGGTGCCCGAGTCGCTCATCCCCGAGATGGGCCTGCTGCCGGGCATCGACGGAAGAGACAAGATGGGGAAGAGCCTCGACAACGCGATCTTCCTGTCCGACGACGCGAAGACCGTGGAGCAGAAGGTCAAGCGGATGTACACGGATCCCAACCGCGTCCGCGCGGACACGCCCGGCCGCGTCGAGGGGAATCCGGTGTTCGTCTACCACGACACCTTCAACCCGGACAAAGCCGAGGTCGACGAACTGAAGGCGCGCTACCGGGAGGGGAAGGTCTCCGACGTCGAGGTGAAGCGGAGCCTGATCGCGGCGCTCGAGCGCTTCCTCGCGCCGATCCGCGAGCGGCGCGCGGAGCTCGAGGCGAAACCGAAGCTCGTCGACGAGATCCTCGCGGCGGGGAGCGAGCGCGCGCGGCGCGAGGCCGCCGAGACCCTGCACGAGGTTCGCGAAGCGATGCGTCTCGATTACTTCGGCCGCTAGTCGGAGACCGTGCCTAGGCTTTACGTTCTCGTGCTCTCAGGCGGCGCCGGAACACGTCTCTGGCCACTCTCACGCCGCGACCGACCGAAGCAGTTCCTGAACCTCCTCGCCGATCGGAGCCTTCTGCAAGACACGGTGGACCGCGTCGCTGAGTTCGTCCCAAGCGAGCGCATCTTCGTCGTCGCGCCGCCGGAGCACCGCGCTCTCATCCACAAGCAGCTTCCCGACCTGCCCGTCGACCACCTCGTCGTCGAGCCGTACCCGCGCGGCAACGCGGCCGCGATCGGGCTCGCCATGGCAGCGCTCGCGGCCTTCGACCCGGAGGCGGTCGTCGCGGTCCTCCCGTCGGACCACGTTGTCGGCGATCGCGGGCAGTTCCGCAAGGTGCTCATCGCCGCGACGGCGGCTGCCGACCGGGGTCACCTCGTGACGCTCGGGATCACGCCGGAGCGCGCGGACACCGGGTTCGGGTACATCGAGGCGGGGGAGAAGCTCGAGGTCGAAGCCCCCGTCGAGGTACGCGCCGTCAAACGGTTCGTCGAGAAACCCAAGCGCGATGCCGCGGAGCGCATGGTCGCGGCAGGCGGCCACTACTGGAACGCCGGAATGTTCGTCTGGCGTGTCGATGAGATCCTCCGCGCGTACGAGAAACACCTCCCGCGAACGGCGAAGGCGCTCGAGTCGCTCCGCGAGGCGATCGGCTCGCCCCGCTACGAATCCGTCCTCGCCGAGGTTTGGGAGGAGACGGATCGAACGACCGTGGACTACGGGATCGCCGAGAAGGCCGACAACGTTGCCGTGGTGCCGGCCGATATCGGCTGGCAGGACGTCGGCTCCTGGGCGCGCCTGGCGGAGATCGTCTCCAAGGCGGACAACTGGGCCTCTGGAGACGTGTTCGCCGAGGACGCGCACGACAACTACGTCTGGGCGCCCGCGAAGACGATTGCGTTAATAGGAGTCGAGGGCCTCGTAGTCATTGATACGGAGGACGCCCTCCTAATCACGACCAAGGAGCGCTCGGAGGACGTGAAAGCGATCGTCGCCCGCCTCAAGCGCGAGGAGAGGGAAGACCTGCTCTAACGGTGGCGCCAGCCCGACCGAGGGCCCCCGCGCGGTGGGGCACCGGCCGAAGGCCGGGGGGTCCGCCGCCGCGTAAAGAGGGTTTCGGTCGGGCTGGCGGATCGGCGCTGTATTCCCGGGCCTTTTTTACACGCCGGCGGGGGTCGACGACGCTTGCCTGTCTGCTATCAGGTGGACGCCGACGTTAGAGTGGTGTGGGGAGGGCGCCCGAGGGGTGCCCTCTTTTTGTGAGGCGAAAGGAAACGAGTGGCGGTAGCAGCACGGAACTTGGTCGTCGTGGAGAGCCCAACGAAGGCGCGAACTCTAGAACGGATGCTCGGTCCGGACTACAAGGTCGAGGCCTCGTTCGGTCATATCCGCGACCTTCCCAAGTCAAAGATGGGGGTGAACCTGAAGACGTTCGTCCCGGAGTACATCGTCCCGGACGATTCGGAGAAGCACGCCCGAACGCTCCGCCGCGAGGCGAAGGCCGCCGAGCACGTCTGGCTCGCCACCGACCTCGACCGCGAAGGCGAGGCGATCGCCTGGCATCTCGCCGACATCATCAAGGTCCCGAAGTCGAAGCTCCGCCGCGTCACTTTCCACGAGATCACCCCGGCGGCCATCGAGGAAGCGTTCAAGCACCCTCGCGACATCGACCAGGACCTGGTGAACGCGCAGCAGGCGCGGCGGGTCGTCGACCGGCTCGTCGGCTACACGATGTCGCCGCTCCTGTGGAAGAAGATCCGCTACGGACTCTCCGCCGGCCGCGTGCAGTCGGTCGCCCTACGGCTGGTCGTCGACCGCGAGCGCGAGATCCAGGCGTTCAAACCACAGGAGTACTGGACCCTTGAGGCAGCGCTCGCGAACCTCGCGGGCGAGACGTTCTCAGCCGAGGTCATCCAGCAGAAGGGCCACAAGCTCGAAATACATGACGGCGAAACAGCCGACAAGCACCGCGCCGCGCTCGCCGATGCCAGCTACGCGGTCAAGAGCGTCGAGAAGCGCGAGAGCGGCCGCAACGCCGCGCCGCCGTTCACGACCTCAACACTGCAGCAGGAGGCGTCCCGCAAGCTCGGCTACTCGGTGAAGAAGACGATGGTCCTCGCCCAGCAGCTCTACGAAGGCATCGCGGTCGGAGACGGCGCGCCGGTCGGTCTCATCACATATATGCGTACCGACTCGCTCCACGTCGCCGAAGGCGCGCTCCATCAGGCCCGCGACGTCATCACCAAAGAATTCGGGGCGCCCTACGCGATCGAGAAGCCGCGCCACTACAAGACGCGGTCGAAGGGTGCGCAGGAAGCCCATGAGGCCATCCGGCCCACCGATCTCTCGCGCACGCCGGATCGCGTGAAGCGGTTCCTCAAGCCCGACCAGCTCAAGCTGTACACGATCATCTGGCAGCGGACGATCGCATCGCAGATGGCCCCGGCGCGCTTCGAGAACACGCGCCTCGACATCGAGGCGGGTCCGTACACCCTGCGCGCCAACGGACGTCGCGTCCTCTTCGACGGGTTCCTCCGCGTGTACTTCGAGTCGAGCGACGAGCCGGAGAAGGAGATCTCGCCGCTCCCCGAGGTGCAGGAGGGCGAGGCCCTCAA
>JALYLL010000096.1 GCA_030774255.1 Chloroflexota bacterium
GGTAGCCGGCGCGGCCGCGGGATCGCGTGCACCGTCTATCACGGGACCTACGTGGCGCAGGTCGCGGAGGTCGAGGTCTCGCTCTCGGGTGCGGTGCGCCTGGTGAGGGTCTGGTGTGTGATCGATCCGGGCCAAACGCTCAATCCCGAGGGCGTGCGGAATCAGACCGAGGGCGGGATCCAGCAATCCGCGTCGTGGACGCTGAAGGAGGAGCTCCTCCATCGCGAAGGCCGAGTGATGAACACGGGTTGGGACACGTACCCGATCGCGACGTTTCGCGACGCGCCCGATTCGATCGAGGTATTCGTCGAGGGCGACGAGGCCGCCCCGCCGACCGGCGTCGGCGAGCCCGGGGCGGTGCCGACGGCCGCCGCGATCGCGAACGCGGTCTACGCGGCGAGTGGCGCGCGCCTGCGCTCGGTCCCGCTCACACGCGAGCGCGTGCGGAAAGCGATGCCCGGCGAGCGCTAGCCGGAGGAGCGCTCGCCCCGCGGACGGACCGCGGGCTGCGGGGCGGTGTACGGCAGCGGGATGAACTCGACGCTCGGTCGCCGCTGACTCGTCTGCGGAAAGAGATCCATAAGGTCGTAGACCTCGCGCGGCATCTCCTGGTTTACCGCGATGCCGAGATCGCGCAGGCCGGCGATGTCGAGGGCGTAGTCGTCTTGCGCCGCTGCTCGAAGCCGTAGAACGCCCTGTTCCGCCGGAGCGCGAGCATCTGCTTCTGGTACAGCGGGACAAAGAACTGCGCGAGCACGAAGAGCCAGATCAGCCAGGAGAGATCCATAAGAAGCAGAATGCACGCTTCGCGATCGGACCGTCGTTTCGTACAGTTTCGAACGGATGGCCATTCCGCGCGCGGTGATCTTCGACCTCGGGGGCACGCTGGTGCACTGGTCCGATTGGGAGACCGGCGCCGATGCGAAGTGGGCCGCCTCGTACGACCACCTCGTCACCCAGTTCGCCGATCGCAAGTGGCCGGCCCGCGATGCCTATGTGATGGCCATGCGCGACGCCGAGCGCGAGCACTGGCGAAGGGTCGATACCGAACACTGGAGCGGACCGCCGACGGGGCTCGTGCGCGAGGCCTTCGACCGACTCGGTGTGCCCGTGAGCGGGGCGGAGCTCCTCGGCGCGATGGACGGGTACGCGAAAGCGATCGCCGGCTGGTCGACCGTCGACCCCGACGCGGCGACCGTTCTAAGCACTCTCCGAGAGCGCGGCTATCGGCTCGGACTGCTCTCGAATACGTGGTGGGCCGCGGACTGGCATAACGCCGATCTCGTCATGCACGGCCTGGCGGGTCTTCTCGACGCGATCGTCTACACGTCCGATCTCCCCCACTCCAAGCCGCATCGCAGCGTGTTCCAAGAAGTCGCGAGGCGCCTCGATGTGAGGCCCGACGAGTGCGTCATGATCGGAGACCGAATGGTCGACGACGTGTCCGGTGCGCTTGAGGCCGGCATGCGTGGCGTCTGGAGAAAGAACGAATCGGGCTTCCCGTCGTCGATCGCCGTGCCGACCGCCGAGGTCACTCGACTCTCCGAATTACCTGACTTGTTGCAAAAGTGGGGCGGCACATAGAACCGGAGCCAGCGCGGCGCCGAGGGCCCCCGCGCGTCGCTACGCGCCTGGGGGCCCCTGCCCCCAGGGCACCGGCCGAAGGCCGGGGGGTCCGCCGCCGCGTAGAGAGGGTTTCGGCGCCGCGTCGGCGAAGAACTCCCTCGGCGCCGCGTCGCCGCTGCGCGTGGGCTTCGCGCGAGCCGCTCCTCAGTTATCACGACAACGAGTGGGGTGAGCCGCTGCACGATGATCGACGATTGTTTGAATTCCTCATTCTCGAAGGCATGCAGGCCGGACTCAGCTGGGAGACCGTGTTGAGAAAGCGCGATGCATTTCGTCGGGCATTCGCGCGCTTCGACCCGGTGAAGGTCTCTCGCTTCACCTCAAAGGACGTGACCCGGCTCATGAAAGACGAAACGATCATCCGAAATCGCGCCAAGATCCTGTCCACTGTCGGCAATGCGAAGACGTTTCTGGTCTTGCGGAAAGAGTTCGGTACGTTCGATCGGTACGTCTGGCAGTTCGACGACAAGGACGTTCTGTCGAAGGATTTGAAGAAGCGCGGGTTTCGGTTCGTCGGGCCGACCATCGTCGAGTCGTTCATGCAGGCCGTCGGCATCCGCAACGACCACGAGCGCACGTGCTACCGCTGGGCGGAGCTGACCCGGGCGCGCGCAGTGACGCCCGCGCGGTAGAGGTTCGCGACGACGAGCACGAGGACGATCACGAGAAGCACCCAGCCGCTTACATCGCGGCCCTGATCGCCGCCCGAGTATGCGATCGCCCAGGTGATCGCCAGCGCGAGGAGCGCGCCGATCGCCAGCTGCCCGTCTTCGATGAGAAGCCCGACGAGGGTCGACCAGATGCTCCTAAACATTGCGGGCCTCCACGCGCGCTCCTTGGGGCAAAAGTGCGCGGAGCATCCGGACCGCGAGCCAGCTCGCGGCGAGGAACGCCAGCACGATCAAGGGGATCGAGAGCGCATCGCCTGGCCACTCCATCCCGAGGGCTTCCGCGAACCAGAAGACGCCGAAGCTGCAGAGCATCGCCCCGACGCCGAACTTGAGCCAGTTTTCGGGAACCATGGTGAGGGGCTTCTTCAGAGCGATACCGAGAGCGATCACGAACAGGCCCGCAGCGATCGCGCCGACCGTCGCCGCCGTCAGGGCAATTCCGCCGGCGGCACCGAACGCGATCACGATGAACGCGACCTCGGTTCCCTCGAGCAGGACCGCCTTGTACGCCACGAGGAATCCGACCAGATCGAACTCTTTCCGTTGCAGACCCTGCGCCCGGAGCTCGGCGAGCTCGCGCTGGTAGATGAGCTCCTCGTCGTGGATCGCGACGATGCCGGCGAACCGCAGGACCGCTTTGCGCAGCCAGCGCAGACCGAAGAGGAGCAGAAGCGCGCCGACAACGCCTTTCAGGAGCTGCTCTGGGACGATCGTGACGATCGCAACACCGAGCGTCGCGATGATGATCGCGAGCGTCGCCGTGGCGGCGAGCGTGCCAAGGAGCGGCGCGCGCCAGCCCCGAGTGACCCCCACCGCCAGAACGATCGTCGTGGCCTCGACGAACTCGACCGCGCTCGCGACGAATGCCGGCGTCGCATGGATGGCCAGGGTGATGGGATCCATGCGCCAATTATCCGACTGGGGCGCCCTGAGTGTGCTAGCCCGTTGCTAGGTCTCGGCCCGTCCCACTCGGCGCATCTCATCGATCCGCACGAGCACCGCGATGCGGACGAGCTCGAGCGACGTGACAAGCACGACCGACAACCGGCCACCCTTCGCTCGTCCTGAGCGACGCGGGAAATGCGGCACGACAACGGTCACGAGGACGGCGCCGCGCGAATGCGCGCGGAAGAGAACCTCCGGCAGCATCGTGGCGCCGTTGTCCCTCGAACGGAGAGGCATCGAGTCGAGCAGCGATCGCCGGAAGAGCAGGATCGAGCTGAACTCACGCACGGGGATCGCGAGCAGGCTCCGCGCGATCAAGTGGAAAGCGCGCGATAGGAATCGGCGACCGGCGTGGTCCGCGCGTGACTCCCTCACGCCCACAACGATGTCGGCGTTGGCGGACGCGTCGAGGAACCGGCGGAGATCCGACATGCTCGACTGGCCGTCAGCGGGCGCGAGGAAGATCCAATCGCCGCGTGATTCGCGAAAGCAGGTCCGCATCGCTCCGGAGAACCCGCGATTCCGCCCGTGATGTACGACGCGCACGTTTGGCGCCGAGCTCGCGAGCTCGTCTGCCAGCGCCGAAGTCCCGTCGGTGCTTCCGTCGTCGACGATCAAGACCTCGCCGTCGTCCGCGAGACCGAGCGCGGCGAGCTCCGCGAGCGCCTCGGCGACGACCGCGGCGAGACTCGTGACCTCGTCGTACGCCGGGATCGCTACGGTGACCCGCACCCCGGGAGTCTAGGAACGGGAGGCAGGGAAAAGTGTCGGATTCGGGCGGCGGTGGACAATTGAGACTGTGACGGTCGCGGCACGTACCGTTCGCGCTCCGCGGGGCAACGAGCTGCACTGCCTCGGCTGGCCGCAGGAAGCCGCGTACCGGATGATCCAGAACAACCTCGACCCTGACGTCGCGGAGCGGCCCGAGGAGCTCATCGTCTACGGCGGGACCGGACGTGCGGCGCGGTCGTGGCCCGCGTTCGATCGCATCCTCGCGACCCTCGAACGACTGAAGCAGGACGAGACGCTGCTCGTGCAATCGGGAAAGCCGGTTGGCGTCTTCCGCACGCACGAGTGGGCGCCGCGCGTGCTCATCGCCAACGCGCTCATCGTTCCGCGCTGGGCGACGTGGGAAGAATTCCGCCGGCTGGAGGCCGCTGGCCTGACGATGTACGGCCAGATGACCGCCGGGTCGTGGATCTACATCGGGACCCAGGGCATCCTGCAAGGGACCTACGAGACGTTCGCCGCGGTCGCGCGCAAACACTTCGATGGGACGCTCGCCGGCCGACTCGTTCTGACGGCCGGACTGGGCGGGATGGGCGGCGCTCAGCCGATGGCGGTCACGATGAACGAAGGAACGGCGCTCGTCGTCGAGGTCGATCCAGCCCGCGCGGAGCGGCGCCGGTCACAGGGCTTCCTCGACGAGATCGCGTCGTCGCTCGACGACGCGATCGCGAAGGTCGAGCGCTACCGCCGCAAACGGACCGCGCGGTCGGTCGGCCTCGTCGGGAACGCCGCCGACGTCCTGCCCGAGATCGTCCGCCGCGGCGTCGCCGTCGATGTGGTCACCGATCAGACGAGTGCGCACGACCCTCTGGACGGGTACGTCCCCGCGGGAGTGGACGACCCGGTGGCGCTCCGCAGCGCCGATCCGGACGAGTATGTGCGCCGGTCGCGTGCATCGATGGCGCGCCACTGCGAAGCCATCGTCGACCTAGCCTCGCGCGGCGCGGTCGCCTTCGATTACGGGAACAACCTGCGCGGCGAGGCCCGTGCGGCGGGATACGCCGAGGCGTTCAGCTATCCGGGATTCGTTGCCGCCTACATCCGCCCGCTCTTTTCAGAAGGACGCGGCCCGTTCCGGTGGGTCGCACTCTCCGGAGATGCGGCCGACATCCGGCGCACCGATCGGCTCGTGCTCGAGCTCTTTCCCGAAGATCAGACGCTCGCGCGGTGGATCCGGCTCGCCGGCGAGCGCGTGCCCTACCAGGGTCTACCCGCTCGCGTCTGCTGGCTGGGCTACGGCGAGCGGGCCGAGTTCGGAGAACGCATCGACGATCTCGTCGCGCGAGGCGAGATCAGCGCACCGATCGTGATCGGGCGCGACCACCTCGACTCGGGCTCGGTCGCGTCGCCATTCCGCGAGACAGAGGACATGCGCGACGGGAGCGACGCGATCGCGGACTGGCCGGTCCTGAACGCGCTGGTGAATACAGCCTCCGGAGCGACGTGGGTGTCGGTGCATCACGGCGGCGGCGTCGGTATCGGCAACTCGATCCACGCGGGGATGGTGGTCGTCGCGGACGGCACGCCACTCGGGCGCGAAAAGCTGCGCCGCGTGCTCACGACCGATCCGGGCACTGGGGTGATGCGACACGCCGATGCCGGGTATCCCGATGCGATCGAATTCGCGCGCCGTAACGGGATAGACCTCCCGAGCACCTAGCATCTCGGCGGTGTCAGGCGCGCGCGCGGTGATCGTCCCCTTCCTTCTCACGCGCGCGCTCGTTGTGGCGGTCGCGCTCGCGGCGACAGCGTTCGTCCCGCTCTCGGCAGTCTGCCGAAACGCGTGTCATGCGTCGAGCATCCCGCTCCTGGACGTCGCCTCCCGCTGGGACGCCGATCCGTATCTGGTGATCGCGCGAGACGGGTATCACGCCGACGCGCCATCCCATGTCGCCTACTTTCCGCTCTATCCGTTCCTCATGAGGATCGCGGCCGGGCTGTTCGGCGGCGACGACGCGTATCTCGCCGCGGGTGTCGTGATATCGAACCTGGCGCTTTTCGCGGCGGTCGCATACTTCGCGCGATCGGTGATGCTCGATCACGACACGCCGACGGCGACGCGTTCCGCCGTGTACCTCCTCGTGTTCCCGACGACCGTGTTCCTCTCCGCCGTCTACGCCGAGTCGCTGTTCCTTGCCCTGGCGATCGCCGCGACATACCACGCGCGCCGCCGGGAGTGGCTGCTCGCCGGAGCGCTCGCGGCGCTCGCGGCGCTGACGCGGCCGTTCGGCGCGGTCGTCGCCTTACCGCTCGCGATGGAGGCGCTTGGGCGACCCGTCGCCATCCGCGGTCTCGCGGCAACACTTCTCGCCCCGGCCGCATTCTTCGCGTGGCTCGCGGTCCTCTGGCTCATCACAGGCGATCCACGCGCGCTTCTCACAGCGCAGGCGCAGTGGGGAACCCGGCCCGGTCTTTCGCTCCAGGTATTCGCCGACCTCTTCGATCCAGCGGTCTACAGCTTTCCGTACTTCGTGCTCGCCTTCACCGTCTTCATCGGGGCGCTCGTCGTGATCTCCTGGCGGGTGCTGCGCCCGAGCCTCGCCGCATTCGGGACGGTCGTCTTCCTCGTCGCGATCTCGACCGGGTCGCT
>JALYLL010000097.1 GCA_030774255.1 Chloroflexota bacterium
GTTCGGGGCGGGCTTAGGAGAAGGGGCACGCTCCAGAGCGCGGACGAAATGAGCGGTGTCGGGACGTCGGCTGTCGGCCGCCGAGTAGGCCGCGGAAGCCGCGGCCACGCGAAGATCAAAAGTCCCATGGAGACCGCGGCCGTCGCGAAGGGGGAGTCAATCACGAGCTTCTGCCCGCGGTCGTAGAGCTGCTGAAGGTGCATGAGGAAGATGGGGAAGCGGTAGGCCGCCAGCACGTGGTCGTGGAAAGCGGGCGTGCCCGGCGGGTCGACGTGCGGCGCCACGATGAGGCCGGCGCCGGCGAGGGTCGCCCCGGACGCGGCGAGCGAAAAGACCGCTATCGCGAGAAGACGGCGCACCGTTGAAGAGGATACGGCTCGCCTTTGCGTCCGGATGGTGTCGGGCCTAGAAGTCGGTGGCCGCTTTTCGGTCCGCTTCACTCGTCGGCGGCGTACCGCTGAACTCGACGACCTTGCCGGTCACCTCGTAGACCGCCCGCTCGCAGATGTTCTGGATGCGGTCGCCCATCCGCTCGAGGTTGTGCGCGGCCCAGAGAAGCCAGGTGGCGCGGTCGATGGTGCTCGGGTCGTTCAGCATGTACGTGAGGAGCTCGCGGTAGATCTGGTCGTAGAGCCGATCGATCTCGTCGTCCTGCGCGGCGATCGCGCGTGCCAGAAACTCGTTCTTCGTGATGAGCGCGTCGAGGCTCGCGCGGAGGCCCTGGCGCACGAGCGCGGCCATGCGCGGTATGTCGACGAGCGGCTTGAGGAGGGGCCGGCCGTCGTGAAGCAGCACGATCTTCCCGATACCGACGCAGTAATCGCCGATGCGCTCGAGCTCGCTCACGACGGCGAGCACCGCGATGATGAACCGCAGATCAGATGCGATCGGCTGCTGCGTCGCGATGAGGTGCACGGCGTCCTGCTCGATCGAGTAGCGCAGCTTGTTCACGGCCGCGTCATCGGCGATGACCTGCCGGGCGGCACGCTCGTCGAGCCGCGCGAGCGATGCAACGCTTCGGTCGATTGCGACGTCCACGAGGCTCGCGAGGCGCCGAAGATCGGTGCGCAGCCGCTCGATGCTCTCGTCGAGCGACGCGCGTGAACGTCCGGTGTGTTGCACGGCGCTCATCCGAACCGCCCAGTGATGTAGGCCTCGGTGCGCTCGTCCCGCGGTGTGGTGAAGAGCTCGTCGGTGTTCCCGTACTCGATGAGCCGCCCCACGCCATCGTCCCCGGCCAGCATGAAAGCCGTCCGCGTGCTGACCCGGGACGCCTGCTGCATGTTGTGCGTCACGATCACGATCGTGAGCTCGTCCGCGAGCTCGCGGACGAGCTCCTCGATCTTGTAGGTTGCGATTGGATCGAGGGCCGACGCGGGCTCGTCCATGAGCAGGATGGCCGGATCCGTCGCGAGGGCGCGCGCGATACAGAGACGCTGCTGCTGTCCGCCGGAGAGCGCGGCGCCGGAGCGGCGAAGCTTGTCTTTCACCTCGTCCCAGAGCGCGGCGCGCCTCAGATTGCGCTCCACCATCTCGTCCATTTCCGCCCGCGAGCGCTTCCATCCGCGAAGACGCGGACCGGCGGCGACGTTCTCATAGACGGACATCATCGGGAAGGGATTCGGACGCTGGAAGACCATCCCGACCCTTCCCCGGACCTCGACGGCATCGGTGCCCCGCCAGTAGATGTCTTCGTTCCCGAGGAAGACCTGTCCCGCGACGCGAGCGCCCGGCGTGATCTCGTGCATCCGGTTGAAGCAGCGCAGCAGCGTGGACTTTCCGCAGCCCGATGGACCGATGATCGCGGTGACCGAACGACCAGGTATTTCGAGCGTCACGTCGCCGACGGCATGGGTCGTCCCGTACCACGCGTTCAGACGCTCGGTCCTGATCGCTGGACCCGCGGTTGTTTCCAGATCTGGGATCGTCGTCACCGGCGCTGTTGGGCCCGTTGGGCGCGCCGCGGTCATCGTCATCGCGCGACCCGCGGGGCGAACGCGCGAAGCGCGAAGCTCACCGCCGCGATCACTGCAACGAGGATGAGCGAGGCGCCCCAGGCCTTCGCGTGCCAGTCGTCGTACGGCGACGCCGCGTACTGGTAGATCTGAAGCGGCAGCGCCGCGATCGGCCGCAGAAGGTCCGTGCTGAAGAAGAGGTTCCCGAGCGCTGTGAGGAGGAGGGGCGCCGTCTCTCCCGCCGCGCGCGCTAGGGCGAGCACCGCCGCCGTCGCGACGCCAGCACGCGCCGTCGGAAGCACCACACGCATGACGACGCGCCAGCGCGGCGCGCCCAGAGCGAGCGCGGCTTCGCGCAGTGAGCCTGGGACGAGCCGCAGCACCTCTTCGGTCGTACGGGCCACGATCGGGATCATGATGATCGCGAGTGCGACCGCGCCCGCGATCGCGCTGTACTTACCCAGCAATCCCTTCACGAGGAACGACCACACGAAGACGCCGACGGCGATCGAGGGGAGCCCGGCGATGAGCTCCGCGGCGAAGCGCACGATCGCGCCCCACCGGCCGGGACGGAGCTCGGTCACGAAGATCGCGGCGGCGATGCCGATCGGGATCGCGATGAGGCCCGCGACCGCCGAAACGATGAGCGTGCCCACGATCGCCGGCCCGACGCCTCCGCCCTCCACGCCGAACGGCTTCGGGCGTTCGGTGAAGAACGCGAGGTTCAGCGCCGGCAGCCCGTTCACGATCAGATAACCAAGGATCACAAGGAGGAGCCCGACAGCGATCGCGGTCGCCGCTGTCAGAAGGATGGCCATGACCGTATCCGCGACGCGGCGCCGCCGGCGGATGCGCCACGACGGGCTCGCGATCGCCGCAGCGCTCATATCGCGAACCCCTGCGGCGTTCCCGCGACGCGTCGGATGAGAAGCCTCGCGAGCGTGTTCACGATGAGGGCTACGAGGAGAAGGAGCACCGCGATCTCGACTATCGCGCTGAAGTAGAGCTTGCCGGAGGCCTCGACGAATTGGTTGGCGATCGCCGAGGCCATCGTGTATCCGGGGACGAAGAGGGACGAAGTGATCGCCGTCGAGCTGTTGCCAACGACGAGCGTGACTGCCATGGTCTCGCCGAACGCGCGCGCCACCCCCAGGACGACGGCGCCAACGATCCCGATCCGGGCGTAGGGGAGCACCGCGCCGCGCACCATCTCCCACTTCGTGGCTCCGATGCCGAGCATGCCCTCGCGTTGCGCGGTCGGGACGGCCGCGATCACCTCGCGCGACACTGCGACGAGGAGGGGCAGGATCATGATCGCGAGGATCACGCCCCCGACCAGAAGGTCGCGGCCGCCGATCGGTCCACCGAACAGTCCGCCGATGACGGGCAGGACGCCCAAGGTCGACTGAAGGAAGGGCTCGACGTTCTCGCGAAAGAGCGGGACCAGGACGAAGAGTCCCCAGAGCCCGTAGACGATGCTCGGAATGTACGCGAGGACTTCGATGAGGAACGAGAGCGTCCCGGCGACGCGCCGCGGGGCGTATTCGACGAGGAAGATCGCGGCGCCGACCGCCACCGGTGCGGCGAGCACGACGGCCACCGCCGTCGTGACGAGCGTGCCGTAGAGGTACGCGGCCGCGCCGAAGATCTCCTTGACCGGATCCCACGTGGAGCTCGTCAGGAATCCGAGTCCATAGGTGGTGATCGACGGCCATGCGGCCTCCACCATGAGAACCGTGATGCCGGCGAGCGTGAGCGGGACGATCAGTGCGAGTCCCGTCACGCCGCCGGCGAATAGCTGGTCGCCGCGGCCAGAGCGCATTCGGCCTACTTCGTTGGAAGGACCGGCGTGCCGCCGCTCGTGATCGCGTGGATCTTCGCCTCAGCCTTGGTCAGGACGTCGGCGGGCAGAGGCGCGTAGCCGAGGTCCTTCGCGAAGTTCTGGCCGTCGTGTGTGCCCCACCAGAAGTAGCGGGCCATCGCGAGGGCCTTGGCGTGGTCGGACACTTCCTTGTAGGTCAGGAGGAACGTGAAGGTCGAGATTGGCCATGCCTCGGCGTTCGGCGAATTCGTGATCGACACCCGAAGGTCGTCGGGGTAGGTCACGCCGACCGCCGCCTTGCTCACGGCGTCGAGCGTCGGGTCGACGAACTTGCCACTCGCGTTTCGGAGTGACGCGGTGCCGAGCTTCTGCTGGAGCGCGTAGATGAGCTCGACGTAGCCGATCGAGTTGGGCGTGGACTTGACCGCGCCCGCAACGCCGTCGTTGCCCTTGCCGCCGACGCCCGCCGGGAAGGTCACGGCGGTGCCGGCGCCGACCTTCGACTTGAAGTCGGGGCTGACCTTGGCGAGATAGTCGGTGAAGGCGAAGGTGGTCCCCGAGCTGTCCGAGCGGAAGACCGGCGTGATGTTCGTGCTCGGGAACGTGACACCTGGGTTGTCCGCGGCGAGCTTGGGGTCGTTCCACGTCTTGATCGTTCCGAGGTAGATCCCCGCGAGCGTCTCGGGAGTCAGGCTGAGCTTGGTCACGCCGGGGACGTTGAAGGTCGGCACGACCGCGCCCATGACCGTGGGGATGTGGAGGATCGCGGTCTTCGCGTCGGTGAGCTGCTGGTCGGTCATCGGGGCGTCGCTTCCCGCGAAGTCGACGGTCTTTTCGCTGATCGCCTTGATGCCGCCGCCCGATCCGATCGCCTGGTAGTTCACCTGGACGCCCGTCGCCTTGTAGTACTCGTCGATCCACTTCGTATAGATGACCGCCGGAAAGGTCGCGCCGGAGGCGGTCAGCAGCTGCGCTTCCTCAGGGCACTGCCCCTTCACAGGAAAGCACGGATTCGCGCTGCTGGATGGACTCGGTGTCGATGCCCCTCCGCAGGCCGCGATCAGGGTTGCGATGGCGAGCGCACTCGCCGCGAAGCGGAACTTCATCTTTCTTTCTTCTCCCAACATTCCTGCGTCGAGCATCGCGGGGGCGGTTGTGCGGCCTGTGACGCCCTTGTGTTGGGACTGTGAAAGGCGTGCTGAAGGTGTCTAAACCAGTGTCACCTGACGCATGATCGATGGCGTGGAACGACCTCAGGTGCTCTTCCTCTGCGTGCACAACTCCGCGCGATCGCAGATGGCCGAGGGACTTCTTCGCTCGATGGCCGGCGACGGTGTCGTCGTACGGAGCGCCGGGCTCGAAGCGGGACGGTTACGTCCCGAGGCGGTCGCGGTGATGAGCGAGCTCGGACTCGACATCTCGGCTCAGCACAGCAAGTCGGTCGACGATCTCGCCGGCGAGCACTTCGATGTCGTCGTCACCACATGCGATGAGGCGAGGGAAGCGTGCCCGCTGTTCCCCGGCGCGTTCGAGACACTGCATTGGGGCATCGCCGATCCGGCTTCGGTCCAGGGCGATGAGGAGACGAGACTCGAGGCGTTCCGTGAAGCACGCGACGAGCTCTGGGCCTACGTCGCCGACCTCTCGCGCGATCTGGAGCGGACTCAGTTCGTCTCTTCGCGGAAGCGGTAACCGACCCCGCGCACGGTCTCGATCCACCGCGGTCGCTCGGCTTCGTCGGACAGTCGTTCGCGGAGTGTCTTCACGTGCGTGTCGACCGTGCGCGGATCCCCCGCGTAGTCGAGGCCCCACACCGATGCGAGAAGCTGCTCGCGCGTGAAGACGCGGCCGGGCGATCCTGCGAGATGCGCGAGCAGATCGAACTCGCGCGGCTTGAGCTCGACCTCGGTGCCCTCGACCGTCACGCGACGGCGCGCGACGTCGATGGCCAGGCCGCGAAGCTCGACGCGCTCGGGCGGCGTGCCGTGACGGGGCGCGGCGCGGCGGAGCATCGCGCGGATGCGGGCGATGAGCTCGACCATCGAGAAGGGCTTCGTGAGGTAGTCGTCCGCTCCGACCTCGAGGCCGACCACGGTGTCGAGCTCGGTGTCGCGCGCTGTCAGCATGATCACTGGGACGTCGCTCTCGCGGCGGATCGCGCGGCACACCGCCAGGCCGTCCATCCGCGGGAGCATCAGATCGAGGATCACCAGATCGGGCTTGGTGGCGCGGAAGATCTCGAGGCCCTTTTCGCCGTCCTCCGCGGTCGCGACCTCATGACCCTCGCGTCGCAGCGCGTAGCCGACGGTATGACGAAGGTTCGTCTCGTCGTCGACGAGCAGGATGCGGCTCATGCGGGCCGAAACTCGGCGACGGGCAACGTGAAGGTGAACGTCGCGCCACGACCCGGCCCCGCGCTTGCCGCGCGGATCGCGCCGCCGTGCGCCTCGACGATGTGCTTCGCGATCGAGAGTCCCAGACCGCTGCCGCCGTCGGCACGTGAGCGGTCGCTCTTGTAGAACCGTTCGAAGATCCGGTCGACGTCGTTCTCAGCGATACCGTCGCCGGTGTCACGCACCGTGAAGACCACGTATCTGCCGTCCGGGGCCGCCGAAAGGCGGATCTCTCCGCCGGTCGGCGTGTGCTTCGTCGCGTTGTGGACGAGATTCGCGAACACCTGGCCGATGCGCTCGGAGTCGGCGGCGACCATCGGGACGCGCTCGGGCCGGTCCACGACGAGCCTCACCTGCGCGCGTTCGGCGAGCGGGCCAAGTCGTTCGCGCGCCCCTTCGAGAAGCGCCGCGGGCGACACGACGGCGGGCGCGACGACCGGCTGACCCGATTCGAGCCGCCCGATAAGCAAGAGCTCCTCGACGAGTCGCGCGAGGTCGTCGATCTCCGTCCTCATGCGCCGCACGAAGTCTCGCGCGACCTCGTGGTCGTCTATCGCGCCCGCCTCGAGCGTCTCGGCCATCGCCTTTAACGACGCGAGCGGCGTGCGCAGCTCGTGCGACACGTTCGCGACGAAATCGCGACGCACCGTCTGCAGGCGCCGCAGGTTCGTGAGGTCTTGGATGACGAGAAGGAGCTCGCCGTCCGCGAGGCGTCGCGCGACGACCCGTTGGAAGCGTGGCGGGTCGGTCCGCTCGATGTGCCCGACGCTGTCGTCGTCAGAGTGTGCGTTCGCGATCGCATCGATGGCCTCATGGTCGCGCACGACGTCCATCAGACGCCGACCGGCGAGCGGTGCCCCCAGGAGCTCCGACGCCGCGCGGTTCGCGCGCTCGATCCGCCCGTCGGCGTCGGCGATGACGATCGCGTCTCCGAGCTCGTCGATCAGCACCGCTAGGCGATCCCGCTCGGACTCGGCGTCATGTCGCTCGCCCGTGATGCGATCGGACATCGTCCGGAGCGCATCGCCGAGGCGGCGTGTCTCATCCGGACCGCCGGCCTCGAAGCGCGCGGAACCGCCACCAGCGACGGTCTCCGCGCTCCGCGTCAACGCGCCGATCGGGCCGGTGACCGCGCGCGACAGGAGGACCACGACCGCGAGCGCGACAGCCGTGGCGAGAACCCCCGCGAGCGCGATCGTGCCGCCGAGCCGCGACGCGAAGGATTCGAGGGTCGTCATGGGCAGAGCGGTGCGTGCGACTCCGATGATCTGGCCACCGTCGCGGACTGGGACCGCGACGTAGAGGAGGTCACGCTGCACGGTCGCGGAAACGCGGATCGCGCTTCCTTGATTTCCGGCAAGCGCCGCGGCGACCTCCGGTCGCGAGGCGTGATTGTCCATCGTGGTGCGGTCTTCATCGGACTCGCCGAGGACGACGCCGCTCGGGTCGATGAACGTCACGCGCACACCCGCGCTCGTGGCGACGCGGTGGGCGAGCGGGTCGAGCACGTTCGGATCGCGGGTGAGAAGGCCATCGTGCGCGAGGTCGCCCGCAAGCCGCGCTTCGCTGCCGAGCCACGCCTGGAGGGTCTCGGCGTCGTGACGGTCGGCGATACCTGGCGCCGCGATCGCGAGCAGGACGATTCCCGCAAGAAGGCCGGCGAGCGCCGCGAGCGCCGCCCGGCGCGGGATCGTGCGGACTAGGGCGCGCATTCGCGGCAGATCCCAACAATGGCCGAGTGGGCGAGGTCCGCACGGAAACCCTGCTCCGATCGCAAACGCCGGCCGAGCGGCGCAAGCGTGCGGAGCGGGATCTCCTGCTCGGAGCCGCAGCGGCGGCAGACGAGGTGGCCATGTCGCTCGACGTCGGCTCGATGCCAGCGCGTGACGCGATCGTCGAGGTGCGTGTGGGTCACGTACCCGAGATCCTCGAGCGCTTCGAGATTCCGGTAAACGGTCGACGGATCGATCTGCGGATGGCGCGTGCGGACCTGGCGCGCGATCTCTTCCGCCGTCGTATGGTGGCGCGCGCGCTGGAGCGCGTCGAGCACCAGCCGGCGCTGCACCGTCATCCGCTTGCCCTTCGAGCGGATCTCATCCGCCACGCTCACGCTTCGACAGTGCGGTAATCGCAAGCGTCTTGCAAGAGTCACTATTGCGAGAACTTGCGATAACCTCCGTAATGACGCATGGACCTCAGCCTCGTCGTTCTACTTCTCGGGATGGCCGCGCTCGGGTTCCGGCATGGTTTCGATTGGGACCACATCGCCGCGATCACCGACATCACGAGCACCACCAGCGCGAGCCACACCGAGGCGAACGTGGCGGCGGG
>JALYLL010000098.1 GCA_030774255.1 Chloroflexota bacterium
GCGAGCGCCTCGGCGCGTTCGTTGCGGACCTCCACGCCATCGAGGCCGAGCGCGCTCGTGACCTCCTCGAGGAAGCGGGCTTTCTTACCCATCGATTCCACGAGCGTCACCCGTGTTTTGGGAAGCGCAAGGCGCAGGGCGAGACCGGGGAATCCGGCACCACTCCCGACATCGATGATCCGCTCACGGCCGCTCCACGTACGCACCGCGACCGCGGTGAACGAGTCGAGGAAATGTTTTGTCGCGATATCGGCCGGGGCTGTGATCGCGGTGAGGTTCATCGTCGTATTGCGTTCGATGAGCAGATCCGCGTACCGCTCGCAGAGAGCGAGTGTCGCCGCGTCCAGATGGACGCCGACGCGCTCGGCGTCCCGCGCGAGCGCTGCAAATGGCGCGTCAACGGATTGGCCTGCTGGCACGACGACTAGGTTATGGCCGTGAGGCGCGCGGCGGTCGTGTGGACCGCGACTCTGACGATCGCCTGCGGTTTGCTGGCGCTTCCGCTCGTCGCGTTCGCAGCAACGAGTCAGGTGACGATCCAGGGTTCAGCATTCAACCCGCCGACGACCACGGTGCACGTCGGCGATACCGTCACGTGGACAAATCGCGATGCGGTTGGCCACACCTCAACGTCAGACAACGCGAAATGGGATTCCCCGGTGCTCCCCAACGGGGGTTCGTTCTCCTTCATGTTCACGGTGGCGGGCACGTTCACATATCACTGCAGCATTCACACATTCATGAAGGGTTCGATCGTCGTCGAGGCGGTGACAACGCCCGCCCCGACGCCGGTACCCACGCCCGTGCCCACACCGCTCCGCACCAACCCACCGACCGTCGCGCCGACCGCTCCGCCAACGGCCGCACCGACGGCGACCGCGATCGAGTCTCCGACGACCCCGCCGCCGAGCGCGAGCCCATCCCCCACACCGCTGGCGACCGACACACCGACCCCGTCCCCGAGCACCGTCGCGGTCCAGCTCAGTCCCGTCCCGGCTGCGGGTTCCGGCCAGGGTCCCGGCCCACTCCTCATCGGCGCGGCCGCGCTCGCGGTGATCGCGCTCGGTGCGATCGCTTTCTTCCTGATGCGGCGCTCCTAACCGACCGCTCGCGTCGGGCTCGCAGACACCTGCGACAATTGGGCGCTCATGACCGTCATCGCGCGCCCCCAGCAGGCCGACGACGTGGCGGAGATCCTGGTCTCCGCCGAACAGATCGCCGCGAAGGTGCGCGAGCTTGGGGCGGTGATCGCCGCTGACTACCAGGGCAAGGACCTGGTCCTCGTCTCGATCCTCAAGGGAGCACTCCCCTTTCTCGCCGATCTCATGCGCGCGACGCAAATTCCACTCGCCCTCGACTTCCTCGAGGTGTCGTCGTACGGCGCCGGCACCGAGTCGACCGGGGCGGTGCGGATCCTGAAGGACCTCGCGAATCCGATCGAGGGCCGCCACGTCCTCGTGGTCGAAGACATCCTGGACACCGGCCACACGCTGTCGTATGTCTTCGATCATCTGCGCGCGCAGCGGCCCGAGTCGGTCGGCTTGTGCGTGCTCCTGGATAAACCCGCACGCCGCGTAATCCCCATCGACATCGACTATCGGGGCTTCGAGATCCCCGACAAGTTCGTCGTCGGGTACGGGCTCGACTACGCCGAGCGGTACCGCAACCTGCCGTTCGTCGGCGTGCTCAAGCCGGAGGTGTACGCGAGGAGATCGTGAAGATCTGGCTCGCGCGCACGCTGATGGTCGTGCTGGTGTTCGCCGCGATGCCGCCAGAGGGCGCCGCATCGAACACGCCGCTCGCACCGCTCCCGTCGACGATCCGCGTGAACATCTCGCTCCTCGGCACGACCTACGCGAAGATCGGGTCGACCGGCTCGCTCACCGTCACCCGAGAGGACGGCGGGACGCTCTACCAGGGGTTCGCGTACACAGTCGCTCGCCGCGGGGTGCGCCGGCTTGCCGACCCGAGCCATCTCTTGGCGGGCGTCCGCGATGCCGGTGAGCGGCGAAGCCTTTTGCAGCTATTCCGCGAGGCGCGCCTGCGTGCGCAGGTCGAGGACATCCCGATCATCACCGTGCCGTTCGAGTTCGCGGTCGAGGGTGATGGCTCGGACCCGCTCGCGGCGCCGCTCTTCTCAGCGCAACAGATCGCTCCGCTCCACTACGTGGCCAGCGGCGGCCTTCTCACGTTCAACGGGCGCGCGTATCGGGGCACCCTCGATGTCACGCGCGACGACGAGGGCGACATGATCGTCGTGAACCAGGTGGACACCGCCTCATACCTGGCGTCGGTCGTCGGCTCCGAGGAGCCCACGACCTGGATGCCCGAGGCGCTCGCGGCGCAGGCGATCGCGGCCCGCACGTACCTCTCGCGGCACCTCGGCAAGCACGACAACTACGACCTCGAAGGCGACACGCGCGATCAGGAGTACGACGGGCTCGCCGGCGAGGCTGATTCCACGGTGAGGGCCGTCCAGCGCACCGCAGGGATGATCGCCACGTATCGCGGTTCCGCCATCGAGGCCCTCTACTCCGCGAACGCGGGAGGCATCACCGAAGACAGCGAGAACGTCTACGCCAACGCGCTCCCCTACCTTCGGTCGGTCTCATCTCCCGCCGACGACGTCGCGCAGGCGTCGTCGTGGGGCCACACGAGCTGGGAGTGGAAGACGGAGTTCACAGCGCCGCAGCTCCGCAGCTACATCGGCGGGCGCGGCATCGACGTCGGCGAACCGCAGCGGATCGAGCTCACGCGTCTGACCGGGACCGGGCGCGTACTCACCGCGAAGATCGTCGGATCGAGCAGCAGCCGCGACATCGGCAAGGACGCTTCGCGCTATTACTTCGGACTTCGCAGCACGCTGTTCACCGTGGAGACGCATCCCGAGGAAACCGAGTATGTCGAGGCCTCGAACGCGGAACGCGTCAGGCAGCTCGAGCTGCTCGGAGCGTCCGTCGAGCGGACGTTCACGGTGAGCGTCAAGGACCCCGACCGCACGATCCACACCCTCCGCGTCCTCGGGTGGCAGTACCGGCTGCCCGCGCGTTTTGTGTTCACCGGCAAGGGATACGGACATGGTGTTGGAATGTCGCAGTGGGGCGCCCAGGGAATGGCACTCGGCGGCAAGTCGGCGGAGGAGATCCTGAAGCACTACTACCTCGGGATCGAGATCACGACCCTCGGCGGCGCGTAGCGCGCATCGCCGCGACGGCTGTCCTCGCCGCGACCGCGTGGCTCATCGCGTTCGTCACCTGGTCGATCGAACCCGCGGGTTATGACTTCGTCGCTCTGTATGCCTCGGCGCGGCTCGTCGCGACAGGCGCGGCATCCTCGGTCACAGACGCGAACGCGCTTCTGGCGATGGAGCACGCCGCCCTCCCGCAGCGAACGATCCTGCTCAACAACCCCAATCCACCGGCGCTCGCCCTCCTCATGGCGCCGCTCGGCGCGCTCCCCCTCGTTCCGGCGTATGCGATCTGGGCCGCGCTCGGCGCGGCGGCCCTTGCGGCCGCCGCGTATTTCCTCGGCCGCCTTGCCGATGTGCGACAGCGGATGCGCCTTCTTCCGTTCGCGATCCTCGCGCCGCCGTCGCTGATCGCGCTTACCGAAGGGCAGACGACCCCGTTCGTGCTGCTCGCGGTCGCCGCGTCGCTCCGGGTCCCTCCGTTTTGGTCGGGCGCGCTCCTCGGTCTCGCGGCGTTCCGCCCGCAATTCCTGCCGCTCTTCGCCCTCGTCGCCCTGACCGAGCGCCGGCGCGCGATCGGTCTCATCGTCACCGTCGGCATCGTCGCGCTCGTCTCCCTCGCGACGGTCGGTTTCGAGGGAATGGCGCGGTACCCGGATCTGCTCACCCGGATCGCGACCGAGCTTCGCCCCGGCGAGCTCGGTCTCGCCGCATTGTTGCGTCGGCTTGTCGGCGGTGACGATCTGGTCCTGAACACGGCGCTCGCCGTGATCCTTTACGCGATCGGCGCGACGGCAGTCTTCATTCGGTCGCGGATGTTCACGACGCGAGTCGTCGATGCCTCGACCTGGTCGATCCTCGCCGCACCGCACGCCCTGCTCCACGATGGCGTGATGGCATATCCAGCAATCGCGCGAGCCGCGACGACGACGACATCAACAGTGTTGTGGGTCGGTTCAGGGATCGCGGTCGCGTTAGTTCAGCAGGCAGGGATTCCGCTTGCGCCACTATGGCTGCTCGCGATCTGGTTCTGGGGCCGCGGCAAGCAGGGCCCAGCGGGTGGCACGGGGGAGCGGGTTGCGCGCGAGCCGCTCACCCGCCGCGTCGCAGAAAACTGATTGCACGCACGCGGAGCGGACGGGTAGGCGAGCGCGCGACCCCGACCCCCGGGACAGGACCCGCTGGGCCGGCCTAACGATTACTCCCCCTTGAACTTCTGAGAGTTCCCCATGTGCGGCCAAACCCGCTCCTGCGCGATCGCCAGCAGCTGCTTTGTGTGATTGCGGTCGTGGGAGACCCATTCGTGGAGCAGGTCGCGGATCGTCAACCGACCCGCCATCGGATGTTCGATCGCCTTGCCGAGATCCGTCGCCTTCAGCGAGCGAACCAACTTGACGCTGTCGTTTCGAACACCCATGAACTCCATCCAGAGGCTCTGGCCCATCCGCTCGCAGTCCTCGCGGGTCTTGGCGACCTCCGCCTGGTCCCACGAGCTCGTCTTTTCCTTACCGGCGAGGATCTCGCGAATGCGGCCGGCGA
>JALYLL010000099.1 GCA_030774255.1 Chloroflexota bacterium
ACCTTGTACGACTTCGATGACAGGTTCGCGATGTCGTAGAGCGTGTTCGTGGGGCCGGTCGGGTTCGCGACCCACTTGCCCTGGCCGACGTTGGCCCAGGAGATGTGCTCGAGCCCGGTGATCCGCCCGCCCTTTCCTCCGATGCGCATCTGCTGGAGCGTCGCCGAGCGATTGCCGGCCGCGATGTTCTCCTCTTCGCGCGTCAGGACGTATCGGACCGGCCGTCCGAGCCGCATCGTGAAGAGCGACGCGATGATCGAGTGCTTTCCTACGCTTCCCTTCGAGCCGAATCCGCCTCCCATGTAATCGCACAGCACGCGGATCTTTGAGAACGGAAGCTTCAGCGCGGTCCGGAGTCCCTGCCGGACGGCGAACGTGTGCTGGGTGGACTCGTACACCGTGAGCCGGTCGCCGTCCCATGTGGCCACCGCGCCGTGCGTCTCGAAGGAGTTGTGGATCTGCGTGGACGTTCGGTAGGTCGCGTCGACGACGAAGTCCGCCTCTTTGAGCGCGCGTTTGGCATCGCCGCGCTTGTGCGTCGCCGCTTCGGCGACGTTGCCGTCAGGGTCGAGGCGCGGCGCCATATCGCCGATGGCTTCCTCCAGATCGACGACGTGCGGCAGCAGCTCGTAGTCGACCTCGATGAGGCGAAGCGCCTCGACCGCGGTCTGCTCGTCGTCCGCCGCGACCGCGGCCACCTCTTCGCCGACGAAGCGGACCTCCTCGCGGAAGACCGTATCGTCGCCGCGGTACGCCGCCTTCGGGGCGTTGAAGCGGTGCAGGATGTCACGCACGCCCGGCAGCTTCTCGGCCTTCTTCGTGTCGATCCGCCGCACGCGCGCCCTTGGATACGGGCTGCGCAGCACGCGGACGTAGAGCATGCCGGGGGGATAGACGTCCTGCGTGTACCGCGCACGCCCGGTGACGCGTTGCACTCCGTCGACGCGGCGGCGCGATTTCGCGATCTCCGTGAACTCCGTCCCCGCCGCGTGAAGCGGGAGATCCTTGCCCTCGACGAGAACGAGCGACTCGAAGATCTCGCCCTCGAACTCCTCGCGGCTCTTGACGACACGCGGCATCAGCGACGTTTTCCCGCGCTGACGCCGGCTTTGACGATGTTCGGGTAGGCGCCACACCGGCAGAGGTTCCCCGCGACGGCGCGGCGGACGTCATCCTCGGTCGGACCCGCGTTCTCTCGAAGCAGAGCGACGATCGACATGATCTGGCCCGGAGTGCAGAAGCCGCACTGGAACGCGTCGGCGTCGATGAACGCGCGCTGGACCGGATGCAGCTCGCCGTCCTTCGCAATCCCTTCGATCGTCTCGATGGCCTTCCCCTCGCAGGCGACGGCGAACGTCATGCACGAGTAGACGGGACGGCCGTCGACGAGAACGGTGCAGGCGCCACACGTTCCCTCATCGCAGACCTTCTTCGTCCCGGTGAGAGCGAGGGTCTCGCGCAGCGTGTCCAGCAGCGTCCGCCGGGGCGCGGCGCGGACAGTGACCGACTCGCCGTTCACCATGAGTGCGACGTCGGTCGCGCCGGGACCGCGCAGCACGGCACGGCTCGCGGACGTGAGGGGAGGCACCCCGAAATGTTAGGCCGCTACGCCGTCATATGCTGACCGGGCTCTCACAGGAGGTCGCAAACAGGATGGTCATTCAACGAATCGGCGTGGTCGGCTTCGGTCAGATGGGTTCGGGCATCGCTCAGATCTGCGCGCAGGCTGGCCTCGACACGCTCGTGCGCGAGGTCGATCAATCGCTCGTGGATAAGGGCTTCCAGCGCGTCGACGGATCGCTCGCTCGTCTTGTGAAGAGCGGTCGCACCAGCGACGAGGACGCGAAGGCGGCCCGTGGGCGCTTGCGCGGCACGACCTCGCTCGCCGACTTCAAGGATCGCGACCTGGTCATCGAGGCGGTCATCGAGGAGATCGAGCCGAAGAAGAAGGTCTTCGCCGAGCTCGACACGGTCTGCCCACCCGGCACGATCTTCTGCTCGAACACGTCGAGCCTCACGATCGTCGAGATGGCCGCGGCGACCCGCCGCCCCGATAAATTCGCGGGACTGCACTTCTTCAATCCGCCGGTGATCATGAAGCTCGTCGAGATCGTGAAAGCGCTCACCACGAGTGACGAGACGGTGGCCGCGCTGCGGGAGTTCGTCGGCAAGATCGGCAAGACCGGCGTCGTCTGCAAGGACACGACAGGTTTCATCGTGAACCGGCTCATGGTCCCCTACCTCCTCGGCGCGATCCGCATGCTCGAGCTCGGTATCGCGACCAAGGAGGACATCGACAACGCGGTGAAGCTCGGCCTGGGCTACCCGATGGGGCCGTTCGAGCTCATCGACTACACCGGCGTGGACATCAACTACCACGTCTCGAATGTCTTCTTCGACGAGTTCAAAGAGGCCTACATGGCCCCACCGCCGTTGCTGCGGCGGATGTTCCTCGCCGGTCAGCTGGGAACGAAGAGCGGGAAGGGCTTCTACGACTACGACGAGCAGGGGAAGAAGAAGTCGTAAACGAGCCCGAGCACGAGCGGATCGCGCTGAAGAAGGCCGCGGTCTGGGCACTCGTCGCGGGACTCTGCCACCTGGTCGCACCCGAGTTCGCGCCGGGCTTCTTTCCGTCGTGGTACTTCGCGCTCAGCGCGGTCGGCTACGGGCTCCTCCTTCCGGTGATCGCATCGCTTCACGTGCGGCACGAGCCACTTCGGGGATCGGGCACGGTGCTCGGGACGATCGCGGGCGCGAGCGTCGTCACGCTCGGGCTCGGCGCCGCTGCGAACACCGATCTCATCCCCGCCGCGCTGTTCGTGCGGGGTATCTGGTGGTGGACGATCGGGAAGATGTGGGCCGAGACCGGCGTGCTTCCCCGTGCATTCGGATGGATCACGGCGGCGCTCGCGCTCGCATGTTTCGCGCTGGTCGCGGCCTACGCGCTCACGGGTATCCCCATGTCACCGCCCGATCTACCGCTCCGACTCCTCCTCGGTCTGTGGCTCATCGTTCTCGCGGCCTTCTTCTGGCGCGACGCCCGATAAGATGGACCGTTGATGGCGGTCACCACGCGCAAGGGGAGCGCGACCCGTCACGAGGAGCTCGGCCTTTCGCTCGACGACGTGAAAGGCATGTACCGCTACGTCCTCATGACCCGTTTGGTAAGCGAGCGGATCCTCCAGCTGAACCGCATGGGCCGGACGCCGTTCGGTGCGGGCACGGACGGGCACGAGGGCGCGCAGGTCGGCGCCGCATGGTGCATCCAGCGCGGCAAAGACTGGACGGTCCCGTACTACCGTGACATGGGCGTCGCGTTCGTCCTCGGCTTCAGCGCCCTCGACGAGTTCCGCGGCGTGCTCGCGAAGGCGACGGACCCGAACTCCGCCGGCCGCGCGTTCCTCAACATGTTCAGCTCGCCGAAGGACCGGCTCGTCTCGGGCTCGGTCTGCGTCGGTACCGAGTTCCCGCACGCCGTCGGGCTGGCGCTGGCACTGAAGCTCCGGAAGGAGCCGTACATCGTGTTCGCATTCGGCGGCGACGCATCAACGAGCACCGGGGACTTCCACGAGGCCATGAATTTCGCGGCGGTCCACAAGCTCCCTGTCGTATTCGTCATCGAAAACAACCTGATCGCGATCTCCACGCGAATCGAGCGGCAGACCGCGGTCAAGGACATCGCCGACAAGGCCGCGGCGTACGCGATGCCGGGCCACGTCGCTGACGGGATGGACATGCTCGATAGCTACGAGAAGACGAAGATCGCGGCCGACTACGCGCGCGCCGGAAAGGGCCCGAGTCTCGTCGAGCTCAAGTGCTATCGGTACCAGCCGCACACGAGCGACGACGACGACAGCCGTTACCGCACCAAGAAAGA
>JALYLL010000100.1 GCA_030774255.1 Chloroflexota bacterium
TCCCGGACGTTCATGACCTGATCGTAGAAGCGTTGCGCAGCCGTCTGATGGGTTAGACCTCTCGACCGGGGGGTCGCCTTGCTCTCCATCACCTCAAAGCTTGCGGTCGTAGTCGTGGTTCGAGTCGGTTGAAACTTCGCGCTATGCGGCAACAAACGCGCCCACAGCTAGGCGCCTCCACATAACTAGTAATGGTGTCACTGGCATCACGACCTCACGACCTCATGACGCCAGCGCGTGCGCCGCGACCACGATCACGCCATCGACCTCACATAGAACGCGGCGGTGTCGAGGTGGCGCAGGCTTATCTCGTGGAGGTTGTGCGCCGAGGGGTTGTTCAGGCCATCCCGACCGCGTCTTAGGATGCGGCGGCTATGACGGACCAGTTCTACTTCACAACGCTCGCGGGTCTCGCGTTGAGCGTCGCTGGGTTCGCCGGACTTGTGACGGCGCTCCGTCGGGACAGCCGGTGGTCGCGCACCGAGCTGTGGCGCTTGCGCAACATCGTGCGGTCCTCGCTCACGATCGTTGTCTTCGGGTTGATCCCGCAGCCGATCTATCGGGCGGTCGGGGGCGATGAACAGCTGACGATACGGATCGTCAGCGCTCTGCTGGTCGTCGCGTTCGCCGACAGTATCCGGCGCGCGTTCGCCGAGCGACATCAATGGGGAGCGGGCCATGCCAGGTCAGCCGTCGTGATCGTTGGCGCTCAGCTCGTCGTGCAGCTGGCGAATGTCCTCGTGGCGTCGCTGCCGCTGCTCTTGTTCGGTCTCATGCTGTGGCTGATCTTTCCGATGCAGCTCTTCCTCCGCGTGATCCGCGACTTCCAGCCGCCCACCGAGGACGGGTGAACGCGCGATCCACCGCCAGGCGGGCGTCGCGAAGACACGAGCTTCATCCCAGCCCGGCTTGCCAAAGAGCTTCGTGTAATAGTCCCTGAGCCGCTGCGGATTCTCAGACCCGATCAAATATGCCGTTAAGGTCCATGCTGTCTGGCGTCTGACTTCACCGACTTCGCCGCGTTTCCAGCCTATTCACGACGAACGCCCATCGCCATCCATAGGGCTTTCAGCGTGATGCGTGACTCTCCGCGAGAGCCGTAGGGTGCCCTATTTGATGCCATCACCGATGCCGCTCCGTGCAAGTCTGTGCCATATCGAAAACTTCATAACGCCAGCGCGAGCGCCGAAAGAGGCAGCGGCCGCCACGGCCGACCGGTTCCTAGAATGCCCGGCGTGAGCCTTCCCGATGTGCCGTGGCCGATGGGGACGATCACGATGCTCTTCACCGACATCGAGGGATCCACGACGGGGATCCAGGAGCTCGGGTCCGACCGCTGGGAAGGGGTCCTCGAGGTCCACGCCAAGATCCTCCGCGCGGCGCTCGCAGCGAACGCGGGCATCGAGGTCCGCACCGAAGGCGACGCCTTCTTCGCGGTCTTCACGAGCGCGGCGGCGGCGATCGCCGCCGCTGCCGCCGCGCAGCGCGAGCTCCAGAATGCCGGCTGGCCGCACGGTGCGGCCGTCCGCGTGCGGATGGGTCTGCACACCGGCGAGGCACGGCCGGCGACGGCGGCGGCCGGCGCCGACTACGTCGGCTTCGAGGTTCATCGCGCCGCGCGGATCGCCGCGGCCGGTCACGGTGGGCAGGTCCTGGTCTCGGACACCACGCGCGCGCTGGTCCACGATCAGCTCGGGGAGGGCATCGAGCTCCGTGACCTCGGCGAGCACCGCTTCAAGGACCTCGAGCGCCCGCAGCGCGTGTACCAGCTGCTCGTCGATGGGCTGCCGGACGACTTTCCCCCGCTGCGCAGCCTCGATGCCACCCCGAACAACCTGCCGACGCAGATCACCAGCTTCGTCGGTCGCGAGCCGGAGATCGCGAAGGCGCTCGGGCTGCTTCATGCCGGGCGGCTGCTGACCCTCACCGGCAGCGGGGGCACCGGCAAGACCCGTCTCGCGCTGCAGGTCACCGCCAGCGCGCTCGAGCGCTTCTCGGCCGGAGCCTGGCTGGTCGAGCTCGCGCCGGTCACCGATCCAGCCGGCGTGGCCGCGGCGGTGGCGGCCACGCTCCACGTTTCCGAACGTGCCGGTCACGACCGGCTCGCCACGATCAGCGAGTCGCTGCGCAGCCAGGAGCTGCTGCTGGTGCTCGACAACTGCGAGCACCTCATCGAGTCGTGCGCGCAGCTGGCGGATGCGCTGCTGCGCTCCTGCCCGCGCCTCAAGGTCATCGCGACGAGCCGAGAAGGATTGAACGTGCCGGGCGAGACGCTCATGCCGGTCCCATCGCTGCGCCTCCCGGAGCCGGGCGCGCTGCCGCCCCTGGCCGAGCTGCGCGAGTACGAGGCCATCCGCCTGTTCATCGATCGCGCAGCGGCGTTCCAGCCGGGCTTCGAGCTCATGCCTGAGAACGCCGAGGACCTCGTGCGCATCTGCCGGCGCCTGGACGGCATCCCGCTCGCGCTGGAGCTCGCCGCCGCGCGGGTCCGGGCGCTCTCGTTGGCCCAGGTCGCGCAGCGCCTCGATGACCGCTTCCGCCTCCTCACCGGTGGGGGCCGCACCGTCGTGGCGCGACAGCAGACGCTCCGCGCGCTCATCGACTGGAGCTACGACCTCCTCAGGCCCGCCGAACGGACGCTCCTTGCGCGACTCGCGGTGTTCGCCCGAGGCTGGAACCTCGAGGCGGCGGAGGAGATCTGCGCCGGCGACGGCCTGGAGCGCGACGACATTCTCGATCTGCTCGCCCACCTCGTCGACAAGTCGCTCGTCGTGAAGCAGGAGCGCGCGGGCAGCGCTCGCTACGCGCTGCTCGAGACGATCCGCGAGTACGCGCGCGACAAGCTCGTGGAGTCGGGCGAGGCGCCGATCATCCGGAAGCGGCACTTCGACCATTTCTTCCGGCTGCTCGAGGAGGCCGGCGAGGTGTTCAGAGGCTTCGAAGGCAGGCGGCTGGCCGGCGACTACGAGAACCTCTTGGCCGCGCTCGCATGGGTCGAGGCCGAGCCGGGGAGCGAAGAGCGCATGCTCTACTTCGCCGGTTCGCTGCAGACGCCCGCGATGTGGCGTGGCCAACCTAGCGAGCTCCGGGAGATCCTGACCCGTGCGCTCGAGCGCAGCGATCCGACCGCGCGCACGCCCGGCCGAGCGCGCGCGCTGTGGAGCGCAGCAGGGTTGGCCGCGATGCAGGATGACGGCCCTGCCGCTTTCGCCCTCGCGACGGAGGCCGCCGGGATCCTTCGCGAGCTCGGGAACACACGCGATCTGGCTCAAGTCCTGGCGCTCCTCGGCTGGAGCACACACGACATGGCCGCCTCCGCCGAGGCCGAGTCCCTCCTGAGCCAGACCGACGACCACTTCGGCCTCGGGCTATCCCGATTCGTCAGGGGCGATTTCGCGCTGCAACGCGGTGACTACGAAGAGGCGCGACGCTTGCACACCGAGAGCTTGGCGCTCTTCCGGCGGGCCGGGGGTGACTTGTCTGTGCACACCGCTCCGCTGCTCAGCCTGGCCCGGATCGCGTGCGCCGAAGGCGACTTCGTGCGGGCCCGCGCCCTCGTCGAGGAGGCGCTCGCGATCCGACGGAAGGACGCCGACAATCGCTGGGCCATCGCCATAGCACTAATCAGCCTGGGTGAGGTCGACCGCTGCGAGGGTCGGGCGGCCCATGCAGCGCCGTTGTTCGAGCAGGCGCTGCGCGACGGCCGCGAGCTCGGCGACGGCCCGCTCATCCACTGGTCGCAGCACAACCTCGGTCATGTCGCGCTCCAGGCGGGCGATCTGCCGACCGCCACCGCGCGCTTCCGCGAGAGCCTCACCCTCCGGCGCAGGGCGGGGCCGAATGTGAACCTCGCGTCCTCCTTCGCCGCCTTCGCCGGCCTCGCCGCGCGCGCCGACGCGTTCACGCAGGCGGCCTGGCTCTTCGGCGCGGCTGACGCGATGCTCGAGGCGGTACACGGTGTGCTGCCGCCCGCGGATGAGCTGGTCCGACGGGCCGACCTCGCCCTGGTGCGGGAGCGGCTGGACAGCGGCGCGTTCGAGGCTGCGACCGCAGAGGGCCGCGGGGCAGACCTGGACGCCGTGGACCGGCTCACGGAGGGCCTGGCACAGAACCGCCGAAGAGTTCTCACGGAACTGCCGGCCGGTAACTAATCTGCGCAGGATGCTCCTCGCACAGGACGCCGACCGTTAACAAGGACATACCGACGACGCCGACGTATAGCCCGGGATGGGATTCGGAATCGCCTCCACTGCCCTTCTACTGGAACTGTAGGCCGGAATCTCGGCTCCGGAAGGCGCTCAAAGACGGCGTACGCGATCGCGGTCGTCTCGGCACTGCGAGCAGCGAAAGGCGCGTAGCCCGCCCGGCCACGCGGTAGGCGCACTTGTGCCCTGCAAAGGATTCTTAGCCGCTGATGGCGAATTGTCGCTCGGCTGACGTAGACAAAAGGTGCGTTTCGTGGTTCGACCGGGAGGATCAAGCGAGCGTCCGCGCTGTGGCACCCAGCGGTCAGCGGCGCCTCTCCGGCATTCCCGGCGAAGCTATGTGCTTGGTGCTCACAGTTTCCAGAGGCGGACTCGATAGCGAGGCGCGTCGGACCACTCCTGCCTAAAACGGATCTCGCGAATCTGCCCGCAAGGGCCAGGTGCTGCTGGAATCGGAGCTGGAGCGTCTGGGCATCGGCTGCAAGCACTCGACGCCCTATCACCCCCAGACCTGCGGCAAGGTCGAGCGCTTCCACCAGAGCCTGAAGCGCTTTCTGGCGCGACAGGCCGAGCCCACCTCTCTGGCCCACCTTCAGCTCCAACTGGATGCCTTCGCCGCCTACTACAACCAACACCGGCCACACCGCGCGCTCGGCGGGCGCAGTCCGCTGGTGGCCTTCAACGCGCGTCTCAAAGCGGGACCCGCCACGGCACCAACAGCACTGCACTACCGCGTGCGTCAGGACCGGGTTGACACCAACGGCACGGTCACGCTGCGCTACCAGAGCCGACTGCGGCACATCGCTCTTGGCCGCGCCAACAAACACCAATCGGTCCGGCTATTGATCGCGGGAGCGCAGGTCCGCGTCGTCCGCGAAGACGGCTCGCTGCTGCGCGAGCTCACCATCGATCCGCAGCGCGACTACCAGTCTCTAAAGTTGTCCGCGATGTCTTGAGACAGGTGTTCGCGATGACCCGAGACACGACAACAGTAGCCCGGATGGGATTCGAACCCATGACCTCTTCCTTGAAAGGGAAGAGGTCGAGAGAAGCGGCCTAGCGAATTGTTCACGCACGAATCGATACCGACATCGAGCCGAAACGCGCGTCAGGTAAGCGGCCTACTGAACAAAGCGAGGCGGGCGGCAGGCCACCTCGTCACGGCGCGCCGTAGACACCCACTTCGTCTACGAGGATGGGCGGTATATGTCGCGAATGATCTTACGCAGGGAGGGATCGGATACATCCGGAATCGCACGGTCATCGGAAGGTAGTTCGCCGGATTCTTTCTTGCGACGGATGTCTTCCCACATCGCGACGATGCCGTCCCACGCCGATCGCGACTCTGGCCCAAGTAACCGGTAGAAGGGCACGACGTCGAGTTGTGCCCAGCGAATCGCCTTCTCAAGATCCTCGATCACTCCGACGACGAGGAGTTCGTGGTCACTCTCGTATGTGCGATCTGTTAGGAGCTCTTCAAGCTCCGCGAAGAAACGCTGTAGCCAATCGCGGTCGGCGACGACATATGCGTCGACTACGATTTGGGCCAGGGCGGCTGCCTGCATATAGAACAGCGGATTGCTTGGGTCCACGTCCATGCGGTCGAGTCGTTCCTGTTGCCACTTGGCTCTGAGGTGTGGGCAGCACGACAGCAAGCGGAGGATGGAAGCGTTGATGCCCGCGCCGCTGTCCATCTGCCTAGGTTACTTGCCGGAGTGGGAATAGGGCCCGTCCGCTTTTCCTTGAAAGGGATGGGGTCGAGAGAAGAGGCCTAGCGATTTCCTTACGCACGAAGTAGATCCCGCTGGCACCGGAAACGCGCGTCAGAGAAGCGGCCTAATCAGAAAGGCGGGCAGCAGGCCTGCCATCGTGCTCAGCCCGGACGACAATGTGAGCCGTGGCGATCCAGGACGAACGTCGGACTCTCGCCGCGCGGCTTGCGCGAGCGATCGGGGCGTCCGCGGACGATATCGATCGCGCAATCGTTCTCCGCCATGAGTCATGGCCGGCGGAGAAGCGGAACATCGTCTCGCTGCTATCGACGGTTGCCTGGATTGAGGCGCTCCTCGAGGCGCTTGACCAGTCGCGGCGTGATTCGTTCTTGACCGAGCCAGACCAGGAAGGAAAGACTCCGGTCGCGCGGCTGTTGAGCGGCGACTTTGTCTCGGTCAGCGGCGACCTGGCGGAACTTCAAGCTGGTCCCTCTCACGTCAATTGGGATGGGAACTGGCCTCACAGCGTGGCTCGTAAACGCCTCCGCGGAAGAATGCCAGCGGGTGCTCGTCTCGACGAGGTGCTGGTAGGTGGCGACGGCGGCGGGACGCGAATCAAGATCAGGGTGGTAGAGGACAACGGCGTCCTCAGCGGCGATGTGCTCGATGAAACCTGGACCGATCCACCATTCGAAGACGTGTGGTCGGAGACCTATACACGCCTCGAAACCCTATACCCGGAGGAAGTCCCGGGCATCACGCGCCGATGAACTCGGCCGTGATCGCGTAGACGTTTCTGCTCGTCGGCGAGAACAGGTTATGTGTCATCGGCGGTTCGGGTCTACCTCTGGCTCGCGCCCCTCGTAAGCGGAGCGT